>NZ_JBFWLF010000309.1:0-5245 GCF_050252275.1 Citrobacter sp.
CTTTCATTAACAGATCGCCCAGACAATGCGCTTCTTTGGTGACCAGAATCACCACGCGACGGCGCCCGGCAGGATTCAACTCGCGAATGGAGCCTTCCGGTAAGGCGATATCCAGATCGGCCAGCAGCGTGGCGTCGTTAAAAATGCCTTCCAGTTCGGTGCGCATGAAAAAACGACCGGTGCGGTGGTCTACAAACTCATTGTTCTGCACGATATTCAGTTCATGTTTGTAGCAAATATTCGTAATACGCGCGATAAGCCCCTTCTGGTCAGGGCAGATGGTACGAAGCACTTTTCGTTGTAAAGAATGCATTGCAGCGGTAATCCTGTTGATGATGTTTGCTGAGTGAATACTGTCGGGCAATTGACTAGCCGCAGCATTTTTTAAATATTTTACCTGAGCCACAAGGGCAGGGGTCGTTGCGTCCAAATTGCGGGCGTGTACCATCGATATAGTACCACTGACCGTTTTCTTTTAAAAAACGAGAACGTTCAATGATCGCCCCTGGTTTTTCGTGTTCGCGAAAACGGGCGACAAAACTGACGTAACCGGTGTTGTCCGCCTCAGACACGGTGTGTTCGAAAACGGTCAGCCCCAGCCATTCAGTTGTGGCAAATCCGGCACTGATCTCATCCCGGAAACGGGCCGCGTGACAGGCCGAATGCCAGGTCCTGATCAAATAATCTGCGTCTTTCATCACAAAAGCGCAGTAGCGCGAACGCATGAGGTGCAATGGATCGGGTGCGACTTGCTCGCCAGACAGATATCGGTGGCAACATAGGCTATACTCGACTGCGCTACCACAGGGACAAAGCTGAGACACAAAAAACTCCCTGATAAAAAAACGGCGTATAAAAAAGCCTGGGTAGCACTATGTTAACTGAGCGTTGGAGATGTTGCTACGCCCGTAAGCCAGGGGAAGTTTGTCGGTCAAATGAGAAAAATGAAAATAGGTCTGGCGCTGGGCTCAGGTGCTGCGCGAGGCTGGTCCCATATTGGTGTCATCAAAGCCCTCAAACACATGGGCATTGATGTTGATATCGTCGCTGGGTGCTCCATCGGTTCGCTGGTTGGTGCCGCCTACGCCTGTAACAAATTGCCCGCGCTTGAAGAGTGGGTCTGCTCGTTCAGCTATTGGGATGTCCTGCGTCTGATGGATCTCTCCTGGCGTCGAGGCGGACTGTTGCGCGGCGAGCGCGTCTTTAATCAATATCGCAACGTCATGCCCGTGGCTGAAATTGAACAGTGCAGCCGTCGGTTTGCGACGGTGGCGACCAATCTCAGCACGGGGCGTGAATTATGGTTTACGGAGGGCGATCTCCATCTTGCCGTTCGCGCCTCCTGTAGTATTCCCGGCCTGATGTCGCCCGTCGCTCACAATGGCTACTGGCTGGTGGACGGCGGCGTCGTTAATCCGGTTCCCATCTCACTGACCCGCGCGCTGGGCGCGGATATTGTGATTGCCGTCGATCTGCAACATGACGCGCATTTGATGCAGCAGGATCTGTTGTCATTGAACGTCAGCGATGACAGCCCGGAGGGGGATAATGACGGACTTTCCTGGCATGCGCGCCTGAAAGAACGGCTGGGCAATATTACCGCCCGCCGTGTGGTGACAGCGCCAACCGCGATGGAAATCATGACCACCTCGATTCAGGTGCTGGAAAATCGTCTCAAGCGTAATCGCATGGCGGGCGACCCGCCGGATATCTTAATTCAACCGTTCTGTCCACAAATCTCCACCCTGGATTTTCATCGCGCCAGCTCTGCCATAGAAGCAGGGCGATTAGCGGTAGAGAAAAAGATGGACGAGCTTTTACCTCTGGTGCGTGCCGGCGTTTGACGCACCATTTTTAACTACACTTAAGCATATTCTGACAGGCGTGTGTGGCAATAGCATGCCACTATTGAGTAAAGCCAGTCAGGGGAGAGAACATGACGCAGCCATTGGTCGGAAAACAGATTCTAATCGTTGAGGACGAGCCGGTTTTCCGCTCGCTTCTGGATTCGTGGTTTTCCTCTTTGGGAGCGACAACAGCACTGGCGGCCGATGGCATAGAAGCACTGGACCGTTTAGCTGATTTCACACCCGATCTCATGATTTGCGATCTTGCAATGCCAAGAATGAACGGCCTCAGTCTGGTGGAGCATTTGCGTAATCGCGGTGACCAGACGCCGATTCTGGTGATCTCGGCGACAGAAAATATGGCGGATATTGCCAAAGCTTTACGTCTTGGCGTAGATGACGTCCTGCTGAAGCCGGTGAAAGACCTGACCCGACTGCGGGAAACGGTGTTTGCCTGCCTGTATCCGAATATGTTTAATTCCCGGGTTGAAGAAGAAGAGCGCCTGTTTCGCGACTGGGATGCGATGGTGGATAATCCTGCCGCCGCCGCAAAATTACTTCAGGAACTTCAACCTCCGGTGCAGCAGATTATTTCGCATTGCCGGGTCAATTACCGACAACTGGTTTCGGCGGATAAGCCTGGACTGGTACTGGATATCGCGCCACTTTCGGATAACGATCTCGCATTTTATTGTCTGGACGTTACCCGGGCTGGCGACAACGGTGTACTGGCGGCGTTACTCCTGCGGGCGTTATTTAATGGTCTGTTACAGGATCAACTTGCACATCAGAATCAGCGTCTGCCGGAACTGGGGGCATTATTGAAACAGGTCAACCATCTGCTTCGCCAGGCCAATTTACCCGGACAGTTTCCGCTATTAGTTGGCTATTATCACAGTGAGCTTAAAAATCTGATTCTGGTTTCTGCCGGACTCAATGCGACATTAAATACCGGATTGCATAATGTGCAGATCAGTAACGGCGTTCCACTGGGAACGTTGGGTAATACTTACCTTAACCAAATTAGCCAACGCTGCGACGCCTGGCAGTGTCAAATTTGGGGGGCAGGAGGTCGGCTACGTCTTATGTTGTCTGCGGAATGAACAATCGAGAGGGCGGATGCAAATTGACGTATCTGCCTTTCTCTGCGGGTGTTACTATCTGCGCCAGTCTTATACGTATTTATCTTAATTATACGAACACGCATCCTTTTCGGACCTGAGGCTTGTATCAGTCCTGATATACTCGATGCGATACAGATTGATGAACACGTTCAATACATGAACAGTCCAGGAGAATTTAAATGGCTGCCATTAACACGAAAGTCAAAAAAGCCGTTATCCCGGTAGCGGGATTAGGAACCAGGATGTTACCGGCGACGAAAGCGATCCCGAAAGAGATGTTGCCGCTGGTTGATAAGCCATTAATTCAGTATGTCGTAAACGAGTGTATTGCTGCGGGCATCACTGAAATTGTACTGGTGACGCACTCCTCGAAAAATTCGATCGAAAACCACTTCGATACCAGTTTCGAACTGGAAGCGATGCTGGAAAAACGCGTTAAGCGCCAGCTACTCGAAGAAGTTCAGTCTATTTGTCCGCCGCACGTCACGATAATGCAGGTTCGTCAGGGGCTGGCAAAAGGCCTGGGCCATGCGGTATTGTGCGCCCATCCCGTGGTTGGTAATGAACCTGTCGCGGTTATTTTGCCTGACGTTATTCTTGATGAGTTTGAGTCCGATTTATCCCAGGATAATCTGGCTGAAATGATCCGTCGATTTGATGAAACCGGAAATAGCCAGATTATGGTTGAACCGGTCGCGGATGTGACCGCATACGGTGTGGTTGACTGTAAAGGCGTACCGCTGGCACCAGGTGAGAGCGTGCCAATGGTGGGCGTTGTGGAGAAACCGAAAGCCGATGTCGCCCCGTCAAACCTGGCGATTGTTGGCCGCTACGTGTTGAGCGCGGACATCTGGCCTCTGCTGGCGAAAACCCCTCCAGGCGCGGGTGACGAAATTCAGTTGACTGACGCGATTGACATGCTGATCGAAAAAGAGACTGTTGAAGCCTACCATATGAAAGGAAAGAGCCACGACTGCGGCAATAAATTAGGTTATATGCAGGCGTTTGTGGAATATGGCATTCGACATAATTCGCTTGGTAGCGAATTTAAGGCCTGGCTCGAAGAAGAGATGGGTATTAAAAAGTAACCAGACGTTATAATTAACGAACTGAGACGGCGCTGACATCCAGCGCCGTTTTTTTATTCCAACGCTTGATGAGAAATCGGCAGATTGCAGGCATAATATATCCCGCAGAGCGCGGGATTTTAAGCAAGGAGATTACAGATTATTCCTTGTTCAGGAAATCGTCCAGTTGTTTACCTTGCTCTTCCATTGCTTTCTTGATCACTGCCGGAGTACGACCCTGACCAGTCCAGGTTTTAGTTTCACCGTTTTCGTCAACGTAGCTATATTTAGCCGGACGAGCTGCACGTTTAGCTTTGGTGCCGGATTTAACCGCCGCCATGCTATTCAGCAGTTCATTCGGATCAATACCGTCAGCAATCAGCATTTCACGATATTGTTGCAGTTTACGAGTACGCTCTTCAACTTCAGCGGCTGCCGCGCTTTCTTCTTCACGACGTTCGTTAACAACAACTTCTAATTTTTCCAGCATTTCTTCCAGCGTCTCAAGGGTACATTCTCTTGCCTGCGCACGAAGAGTACGGATGTTGTTCAGAATTTTAAGTGCTTCGCTCATTGTAGTAATCTCAAACTTATATTGGGGGTGGTTTGTTGAGCTAATAATAGAGCGTTAAATTCAGATGTGCAATAGCCAGGAATGTAAGGAATTCAAAATTGCCCTTTATTTTTTGCCTGCAATAAATATCCGAACTTAAATTTTTCTTGAAGGAACGCACAAAAAAAGGCTTATTGGCTGAGCGGTTACTCCTTTTTTCAGGCGAGAACATCCGGATTCAGGTCACATTTTCACATGATGAAATAGACGTTCATTGTAGTGATTTCAACCTTTTGTATTAGTTTTGTTGATGGGCACAGTCTATTACTTCGCAACAGTTATGTAGAACAGTAACAATAAGTTCAGGGTTTCCATTAGGTCAGTGTTGATAAGCAGCGTTGATGAATATCAAACGCACATTACGACAAGAATGGGAGCCGCCGCGCATTGTTTGTTCAATTGTTAATTCGTATTTTCCGTACATTCGGCCCTACAGATTTTTCTCGCGCCGGGAGAGGGAGGCGGAGGATATAGCCAACGAGAACAGAACCTGGCACCGATAACGATTGAAATTATGCTACACTGCGCCCCGTCTTTATTTCACTTTGGTGAGGGTCTGTAGCCGATGGCACAGCTATATTTCTACTATTCAGC
>NZ_JBFWLF010000310.1:0-5231 GCF_050252275.1 Citrobacter sp.
CTGGTCGCTGGTCTCTGATTCGTTTAAAAACTGGAGCGGCATGTCGGCATCAGGTGGTCGGCGCATTAAACGCAGTATCAATATCGACGCCACCAGCATTCATTTTCTGGATGATGATGAAAAGCAGCAACTGTATAAAGCGCGCCTGCTGAAACCTTATCTGGAGACGCGCCATCAGGAGATTGATGAATGGAATCAACAACTGAATGCGCCGGAATCGGTATTGAACCATCGGCGGATGACCAATATTGGGACTTTTCGCGCCTACCTGAATGAATATCTGCGCAACCATCCGCGCATCCGCAAAGATATGACCTTAATGGTACGTCAACTGGCACCAGACGATCACGGTCTCCCCCTCGAAATTTATGCTTTTACCAACACCGTTGTCTGGCTGGAATATGAAAGCATTCAGGCCGATATTTTCGACCATATTTTTGCTGTCGTGGACGAGTTTGGATTGCGCATTCACCAGTCACCTACGGGCAACGATATTCGCTCGCTGGCGGGAGTATTTCAACGATAACGCAAAAGCGCCGATCTCATTACGCGAATGAGATCGGCTTCCTCTCAGCGTACTTTGCGAGAAAGTTTAAACGCAACAAACAGGAAGATGACCCATACCGGCAGCAACATGGCTGACAAACGCATGTCGTCGATGGTGCACATCAGCACAAGGATCATCGCCAGGAAGGCGATGCAGATATAGTTTCCTGCCGGGTAGAGCAACGCTTTGAACTGGGTATCGCGCCCTTTGCGACGCATCGCGGCACGAAAACGCAGATGCGCCAGACAAATCATGATCCAGTTCAGCAGCAGCGTCGCCACCACCAATGCCATCAGCAGACCGAAGGCCTCTTTCGGCAGCAGGTAGTTGATGAGCACCACCAGCGAAGTGATCGCGCCAGAGAGCAGTAGTGAATTCACCGGCACGCCACGACGGCTGACACGGGTCAGAAACTTCGGTGCATTGCCCTGGACTGACAGACCAAACAGCATACGGCTGTTGGAGTATACGCCGCTGTTATAAACCGACAAGGATGCCACCAGAATCACGAAGTTCAGCGCTGAAGCCACTACGTTACTGTTCAGATCGTGGAAGATCATCACGAACGGGCTGCTGTCGGATTTCACTTCCACCCACGGGTAGAGCGCCAGCAAAACCACCAGCGAACCGATGTAGAACAGCAGGATACGGTACACCACCTGATTAACCGCTTTCGGAATGCTTTTGTGCGGATCGCGCGCTTCCGCTGCGGTGATGCCGATAAGTTCCAGCCCACCGAAGGAGAACATGATCACCGCCAGCGACAGAATCAGCCCTTTCCAGCCCGTAGCCAGAAAACCACCATGCTGCCACAGGTTATCGATGGTCCCCCGCTCACCGCCATTCCCCGAGAACAGCAGCCATAAACCAAAGCCGATCATGCCGATGATCGCCAGCACTTTGATGAGCGCAAACCAGAATTCGGTTTCACCATACAGACGGACGTTCACCAGGTTGACAGCGTTAATGATGATAAAGAAGGACGCGGCCCATACCCAGGTGGGAACCTCGGGTAACCAGTACTGCATGTAGATACCAGCGGCCGTCAGTTCAGCCATCCCGACCAGCACAAACATAACCCAGTAGTTCCAGCCTGACAGGAAGCCCGCAAACGGTCCCCAGTATTTATAGGCAAAGTGAGCGAAGGAACCCGATACCGGCTCTTCGACAACCATTTCGCCAAGCTGGCGCATGATCAGAAAGGCAATAACCCCGGCGATGCCGTAACCCAGCAGCACCGCTGGACCCGCCATCTGAATCGCGGGCCCGATGCCGAGAAACAGCCCGGTACCAATCGCGCCACCCAGGGCGATTAATTGAATATGTCGATTTTGCAAACCACGTTGCAGCGTCGGACTCTGTTCCGACGACGCTTCAAAACGGCCGTTGCCTGAAGCGGATGACGCGTCTTTCACGCCCTACCCCTGTCTCTTTTTTAGAAGGGGCACGTTTTAACACTTCATGCTGGAGGTAGCAAGTTAAAGGCACTGGAATGGAGGGGGCATCCTTGCCCCTGATAACGAGGTGGAACTCAGAACTCGTAATCAACGGACACTTTAAAGCTTCGCGCTTCCCCCTGTGTGACGTACGTGCCGGAATCATCAACACTGGCCCAGTAGTTTTCGTTGGTAACGTTGTCGATGCCCGCGCGAACGGTCATCTGATTTTGGTTCTGGTTAAGCGCGAAGCGATAGCGCATACCCAGATCCAGAGTAGTGTAGCTGTCGAGCTTTTTGCTATTAGCCAGATCCGCATACTGAGAACCGGAATGGTTCACGCGCGCGGTAGCGGTCAGACCTTCAATCGGCTTGATGTCATACTCGGCACCCAGCACAGCGTAAAAATTCGGCACGCCGATCGCATCGTTACCCTGGTTCAAACCGTTGTTGGTTTTGGTCATCTCGGCTTGCAGCCAGGTGGCGCTGGCGTTCAGACGCATGCCCAGCATCGGTTCGCCGAAGACGTTCAGCTCAACGCCACGGTTACGCTGCTCGGCATCCAGACCATAATGTTTGGTTTCACTGTCAAGAATTGCCGATGGCATCTTGATCTCAAACAGCGCCAGCGAGCCGCCAACACGCCCGAAGTCTACCTTCACGCCCACTTCATTCTGCTTAGAATGGACGATACCGGTGCTCTGACCATAGTTGGTTACCGTGTTGGGCGCTGTTTTACCCGGCTGTAACGCTTCGGTGTGGTTGGCATAGAAAGATATCTCTTCCCACGGCTTGTAGACGACGCCGTAAGTTGGCATCCAGCGGCTACCGTCAAAACCGTCGGCGGCGTTTTCCGCGCCGGTGATTTTGTCATAACCCCGAATCACCACTTTCTGATGACGTGCCCCGACGGTAAACAGCAGTGTGTCATCCAGCACGCCCAGCGTATCGCTCAGCAACCAGCCCTGAGTCCGGGTACGCCCGCTGGTCAACGGATCGCTGTAGTTACCGCCTTTACCATTCGAGTTAGTACTGGCCGGCGCGTCAACGCCACGGTTGTGATAGATGTTGGTATACGGGTTATCCGCCGCTTTAGACATTTTCCACGCGATTTTTTCGTTTTTGCTTTGTGCCGAGTAGCCAACGTTCACCTTGTGCGAGACAAAGCCCGTAGCGAAATTGCCGCGAATTCCCGCCATGCCGCTGACCGTGTCGCTGATACGGTTGGTATCAAGACGACTGGCGGTGGCCGTCCCGCTCTTATCCAGCAGTTTCGGCGCGCTGTAGAGACCTTCCTCGTGCGCGTGCTGAGCGCCAAGTGCTGTGTAGGCAGTCCAGTTGTCAGTGATGTCGTATTCGCTACGCCACATGCCGAACTCGTTTTCAATGTCGCTATACGCCCATTTCTGCGAGAAGTTACGGTCATTTTTTGGCGGCGCGGGAACGAAATCGACCAGAGAAATGTTGACGCTGGTTGGGCTGCCGTGGAAGGTTTTTTTCTGATAACCCACGTCCAGTGAGGTGCGGAAGTTATCGCCTCTGTAGTCCAGACCGGTGGAGAGCAGCGTAGTACGACGGCGATCGTCCTGAATCCGGGTTTCGCCTTCACGGTGGACCAGATTCACCCGCGCACCAAACTGATCGTTGTCGCCAAAGCGACGACCGGCATCCAGCGTGGTGCCAATCTGTGAATCCGACGTGTAGTCCACGCCGACTTTAGCCTGCGGGATGTCGCCTGCATGTTTCGGTTCAAGGTTGATCATCCCGCCGACGGCAGAACTCGCGGCGCCGTTCATCAGGGCGTTTGCCCCTTTGAAGATTTCGATGCGATCCACCATCTGCGCATCCACCACCTGACGCGGTAGAACACCAGACAGCCCGCCAAAGGTCATATCATCGCCGTCAAATTTCAAACCACGAATGCGAAAGCTTTCCGCGCTGTTGCCGTAGCCCTGGACATACTGCACGCCCGCATCGTTTGCCACGACGTCGGCGATGGTTTTCGCCTGTTGATCTTCAACCAGTTTAGAGGTGTAGCTGATGACGTTGAACGGCACGTCCATCGCACTTTGTTGACCGAGCATGCCGAGTCTGCCGCCGTTGGCGACTTGTCCATCAAGAAACGCCGGCAGCGGCGTGTCGCCACCCGGTTTGAAATCATTTCGGGTTGTCGCCTGGACCACAATAGTGTCCTCCGCTTTTTTCGCGGTGTCTGCCGCCCAGGCCGAGCCAGAGATTGCGCCCATCGTCAGCGCCAGAATAGTTTTGGTGTTGTTCATGTGAATGCCATCAAAAAGAGTCAATGTGGCGGAGGACAACATCCGTCCCCCGACTGATTTTTATTATTTATTCAGCTCAATACGTACAACGCTGTCCGGCGCATCGGTTGAGTGGTCTTTATTAAATTTCTGTTTCACAGTGACATACAGCGTCTGGCCGTCAGCAGAGAGCAACAGGCTGTTTGGATTCGGCGGCAGGTCCCAGCTTTTTTTCACGCTGTAATCGCTCGCGTTGAGACTGAGCAGCTTCCCGGAATCACGCTGGGTGATGTAAATTTCGTTGCGTTTGGCGTTGAATGTCACCGCCAGAGAATCCCCAACGTCCAGTTGCTTCAGCACCTTGCCGGTGTGGATATCAAGCACCAGCGTGGTTTTCGCTTTGGCGTTATCGGTCACGAACAGACGTCCGGTTTGTGGGTCTTCCGCCATATTCAGCAACAGCGCCGGCTTGTCGCCCAGCGGCTTCCAGCGTTTCTCAACGTGCTGGTTACGCGGGTTGATTACCAGGATTTCACCACCGCCATTCGCGGCGTAGATGCGCTGGGTCGTTTCGGAGTAGTGCAGACCGGTCATCCATTTGCCCGTATTTTTAATGCGCGTTTTCAGCTTCAGCGTTTCGGCATCAACCACCCAGATCACCGCAGGATCGGCGACCGCGCCGATATACAGCAGGCCGTTATGCAGCAACACCTGACGAGCGCCATACGGGAAACCTTCCGCGTTCCGCTCCGGAAACAGGACGCGATTTTTAACTTTGCCATCCGCAGTGTTCAACGCGCTCAGGCCACCGTCGAGCGAGTTGGTGACGTACACCGTTTTGCCATCAGGCGAAATCGCCATACCAAAGTTTTTCAGATCCGTGTGGCTGCGACCGATCGTCTTTAGGGTTTTGGCATCCAGTTTGTAGATCACCCCGCCCTGAACATCTTTAATGCCTTCGGCACTGGCGACATACATCGCGTCCCCGGC
>NZ_JBFWLF010000311.1:0-5225 GCF_050252275.1 Citrobacter sp.
TCTCCGGCAGAAACAAATCATGGTGCAGGCGCACCAGAACGGTGCGCCGGTTGCCGGGGGCGCTTCGCTTGCCCGGCCTACGGTAAAAGGTTATTTACCGCTTTTCACCTTGGTCCAGGCACGCGTACGGACGCGGTCAATCTTCGGATCCTGAACTTTCAGGGTGAACATCTTCGCGCGCACGTCTGCTGGCGGATAAATACCTGGATTATCACGCACTTCTGCACTCACCAACGCCGTTGCCTCTTTGTTGGCATTCGCGTAGAACACGTGGTCAGAGATATGCGCAATCACATCCGGGCGCAACAGGTAGTTGAGGAACTGATAGGCCTCGTCTTTATTTTTGGCATCTGCTGGCATCGCGAAGACATCAAAGAAGGCCATTGCCCCTTCCTTCGGAATCGAGAAGGAGATATTGACGCCATTCTTCGCCTCTTTCGCCCGGTTGGCGGCCTGCCAGACATCTCCTGCCCAGCCAATCGCCACACAGGTATCGCCGTTAGCCAGGTCGTTGATGTACTGCGAAGAGTGGAAGTAACGGATATTCGGCCGCAGCTTGAGCAGCAGATCGGTAGCCGGTCCGGTATAGTCGTCTGCTTTGGTGCTGTTCGGATCTTTACCCAGATAGTTCAGCACGGTGGCAAACACCTCTTCCGGCGCATCGAGGAAAGAGACGCCACAGCTCTTGAGTTTTTCAAGATTTTCCGGCTTCAGCACCAGATCCCAGCTATTAAGCGGGGCATCAGCGCCGAGCACCGCTTTCACTTTATCGACGTTGTAGCCAATACCGGTGGTCGCCCACATATACGGCATCGCGAATTTATTGTCCGGGTCGTGTTTGGCGACCAGTTTCAGCAATTCCGGATCGAGGTTTTTCCAGCCCGGCAGTTTGCTCTTATCCAGCGGCTGGAAAACGCCTGCCGTCAACTGACGTTCAAGAAAGCTCGCGGAAGGCACTACCAGATCAAAACCGGTGCTGCCTGCCATCAGTTTGCCTTCCAGCACTTCGTTGGAGTCAAAAACGTCATAGACCACTTTGATGCCGGTCTCTTTTTCAAAATTAGCAACCGTATCCGGCGCAATATAATCAGACCAGTTATAGATATGGAGTGTTTTTTGTTCTGCAGCGAGCGTGCCGGCAGAGACGGCCATCAGAGCACCCGCAACCAGACCCGATAGCCATTTTTTATTTAAGGCGGTCATAATCTCTTTCCTTATCAAAGTTCGTTAACAAACGAACCAAAAAAGTTGCACTCAATGCTATGCAAGAAACGTGCATAGTTTGTCACTCGGCAAAAACCAGGAAGAGTGGACGCTCCCCCGACCGTTATTGCTCGCTGTAATTAAGCTTCGCAAGAATAACTTTAGCCAGGGTTTCAGGCTATAGCCCAGATTAAAAAACGCCTTTTATCAATTTTTTATGCAATTTATGTCTATGTGATAAAGCGAAACAGCGGGAAAAGAGGTGAATAATTCTTTAAAGAAAGGTTAAATGCAGAATAAAAGAACGTAAACCGCAGCCGCTCTGGCAGCGACTGCGCTATACGCGCCATACTTCACGTTAAAATCAGTGAAGAAAATGGTTCTCAACGCTGCTTTTTTGCGCGTCTTCTTCGGCGGTAAACAGCATCTGGTGCGCGCCCGCTTCAAGAATGACCATGGATATCTGCTCTTCGCTCTGGCGCACGAACCACTCGAACTGCGCGTAAGTTACCCCTTGCATAACGGATAAAGACTGGCAAACCACCAGCTTTGGCAGATTATCATCCTGCATATCCAGAAACGCTTTCACGGTGAGGGAACTGGCATTGATGGCAGACAGATCCGCGGCCAGCGGCAGTAACGCAGAAGGCCTCACTTCAGCCATCGCGGAAAACAGCAGCGTATTATCGACGAGATCTAATTTCGCATCGTAGATGCCGTCAAAATTTTGCATGTGTGGTAAATGCAGTGCCTGACAGGTATCACATTCAAAAAAACTCATGCCCAGGTCGTCGAGCCATTGCCGCAACGTATCCAGAGTGGGAACGACCAATTCTGTCATAATAATGTGCTACCTCTTACGATAAAAAAATACCGGCACAGCTTACGCAAAAAGTGTTCGTCATGCCACGATCATCGGCGATATTAAAGACTAGCCACCCGTTTTGAGACAAAATTCAGCCGTCGCGTGGCGTTCGATCCACTGAATCATCCGCCCGGCGATATCGATACCGGTGGTTTTTTCGATCCCTTCCAGACCCGGAGAAGCATTCACTTCCATCACCAGCGGGCCGCGCTCGGCGCGTAAAATATCAACACCAGCAACATCAAGCCCCATCGTCTGCGCAGCTTTTATCGCAATTTTGCGCTCACGGGGAGTAATGTTGGCAATGCAGGCGACGCCGCCGCGATGGAGATTAGAACGAAAATCGCCGTCCTTCGCCCGTCGTTCGATGGCAGCAACCACCTCATCCCCCACCACCAGACAGCGAATATCGCGACCTTTGGCCTCTTTAATATATTCCTGAACCAGAATGTGGGCGTTAAGCCCCCGGAACGCATCCACGACGCTCTCGGCAGCCTGACGGGTTTCTGCCAGTACCACGCCAATTCCTTGCGTTCCCTCTACCAGTTTCACCACCAACGGCGCGCCACCAACCATATCGATCAGATCGCTGGTGTCATCCGGCGAGTGCGCAATGCCGGTAATCGGGAGATCGATACCCTGACGCGCCAGCAACTGCAACGAACGCAGCTTATCGCGGGCGCGGGTAATCGCTACAGATTCATTCAACGGATAGCTGCCCAGCATCTCAAACTGGCGTAGCACCGCCGTACCATAAAAGGTAATCGCCGAACCAATACGCGGAATGACGGCATCAAAATGAGGCAACTTGCGTCCTTTATAATGAATTGAGGACGCCGCCGGATTGATGTTCATATAACAGGAAAGCGGGTCGAGTATTTCAACCAGATGACCACGCGTCATCGCCGCTTCACGCAGGCGCTTACACGAGTAGAGCGTTCCATCCCGGGACAATATGGCAATTTTCACCCTGCACCTCTCTGCATCACTCGATCACTATCCCGCGTATCATACACAGCGGCGGAATTTTTAGCGCGTGGCCCAACCCTGTTTATGCAAATATTCCAGGATAAAGGGACGATTTTCCTTAATCAGCGTGCGGCGAATATGATCGCTCCAGGTGTCACGGCGGGTATTGCTGCCACGGCTGAGATAATACTGCGCGAGCTGTTCGTCATAATCAGCCAGCACGTCCTTGTCGAGCGGCTGATAACGATTTTCGTGCATCACTATCGCTGCGGGCAGGCGCGGCTTCAGCTCCGGGTTATCAGCAGGCCAGCCCAGGCACAGCCCAAACAGCGGCAGTACGTGTTTTGGCAGCGCCAGCAACTCGGTGACAGATTCGATATTATTGCGCAATCCGCCGATATAGACACCACCCAGTCCCAGCGATTCCGCCGCCGTCAGCGCGTTTTGCGCCATCATCGCCGTATCAACGACGCCCAGCAACAACTGCTCTGCAAGGCCTAATTGCGCTTCAGGGCAAATCTGCAGATGACGGTTGAAGTCGGCGCAGAAGACCCAAAACTCAGCGGCCTGCGCGACGTGCTGTTGACCGCCGGTTAAGGGTACCAGTGCGTCACGTAGTACCGGATCCGTAATACGAATAATGGACATACACTGCAAAAAGCTGGAGCTCGAGGTCGCCTGAGCGGCGGCCAGAATCGCCTCTCGCTGTTCAGGCGTAATCGGTTGATCGGTATAATGGCGAATCGAGCGGTGATGACGCAGAAGGTTAATGGTTGGAGTCATTCTCTTTTTCTCTGTCAGAACGGGATGAATCGGATGAGGGCTTCATCAGCTGGGGCGCCAGCCGCTGCGCGACTTGCCAGACGAATGCCAGTGCGGCGGGGATCATCAACAGCACGCCCAAAAAAAGCATGATAATGACCGCTAACGAGCTGTTAAACGGCGCGGGAAGCGTCAGGTAGTGGTTCAGCAACAGCAAAGCCAGCGCCAGGAGCACCATACCCACCATTTCCAGAATCAATACACTTTTCGGTAACGCGCCGGTCATACGCACAGGAAGCCCCCTTTTGTGAGACATAGTGTAAGGCGTTCAGCGTGAATGTGTTTAACAGATATAGACTAAATGTATCGAAGTAAAAGGTGCAACCTACTGTTCAAGACTGACGATTAGCGTCATCATAGCAGCCATTCGCCGTCAGGCTTTGAGTTCGAGGAGAGAGACTACAATGTTTACCGTTATTTTTGGTCGCCCGGGTTGCCCTTACTGTGTACGCGCAAAAGAACTGGCAGAGAAACTGAGCAACGAGCGCGATGATTTCAACTATCGCTACATCGACATCCACGCGGAAGGCATCACCAAAGCGGACCTGGAAAAAACCGTCGGCAAACCGGTTGAAACCGTGCCGCAGATTTTTGTTGATCAGAAACACATCGGCGGTTGCACCGATTTTGAAGCCTGGGCGAAAGAGAATTTGAACCTGTTCGCCTGAGTACTGTGAGTGATGTCATAACGCCCTCTTCGGAGGGCGTTATTGGTTTTTACGCTGTCGCGGTCTGAACAAACTGCTGATGAACAGGAAGCATAAGGCTCCCAAAGCGCACCAGAATACGGCGCTGAATAACCACGCCATCTCCTGCCACAGCGAGCGAGTGGGCGTAAAGAAAAGACGCGTGAGCAGCAAACAACAAGGTGCCGCAAGCATCGCGCCAAGGAGCGGTTTGATCACCTCCCGGCGATGAGAGCAAAAACTGGCGACCGCGCCTGGCAGCGTAAAAAACAGTAGCCCAATTTCAGGATGCCCGGCCGCCCGAAATGCCCCTTTCATGTTCATCGTCAGAAAAAGACAGACAACCACAAAGAGCACAAAGCAGCAGACCGCTCCTACCCAACCATGCTTATATTTCAATCTTTTCTCCTGACACTGTCTCTATCGAACACACTTTTCGCCAAAGGCGTCCAGTCAGATAAAGCCGTTCAGCATTCCGTGCCAAAATACGCCAACACGATTCTTATAGCCGTTGATACGTAATGAGATTAAACTAGCCAGATTATATTGTTGTGCCGCTTATATTCGGGCTGTGAATATGTCACAATCGCCCTTATTTGATGGCAAAACAGTAGCCTAAATTACCATTTCTTTCAACAGCTTACTCGTAAACAAGAAGTTAGTCTCCGTGAATATAAACG
>NZ_JBFWLF010000312.1:0-5218 GCF_050252275.1 Citrobacter sp.
ATCATTTATAAATTTGAAGTTATCGCCATCAAGAAACAGAAGCGCTGAGCTGCTACGGGCAGAATTGTCGTTCATCAGGGCGCTGATGCTGCTCCGGAACGCCGCCCGGTTTGCCAGCCCGGTCAGCGGATCGTGCAGCGCCGTTCGCAATAATTGTGCATTTTTGGCCTGCAAACGCAGCTGCCACTCTTCCATTTCATCCAGCAGGCTGTTGAAGTCCTGGGCAAAATTGTGGAACTCTTCAATCCGCTCTTCAGAGACGCGGCGGGAGAAGTTACGGTTGGTACGCACATCGTGCACCACCTCGGTGATATTTTGCAGCGCCTCAACCACACCACGGTGCAGGTGACGCGTCAGCAAAATGGCAATACCGGAGGCCAGCAGAATCGACCCGGTAAGTACCGCCAGAGAAAGCCAGATGAAGTGGCTGATTAAGCTGTCGCGTGCGGTAAGTCGAACTTCACCGATAATTTCACCACTGTGCCAGACGGGCTGGGCGACGGGGAAGGGAAAGAGCCAGTGACTAATAAAATCCCCTAGCTTATCGTCGTTCTCCAGCGCGTTGTAGCGCCAGGAGGCAATGACATTCTGATTATTGTCGCGAACCTCAGCGGCGGAAAATTGCCCCTGTTGGCCGAGCGCGGCCAACGTTTCTGCGGCGGCGGCATCATCGGCGAATACCAGCGCAGCTTCCAGACTATGGGTCATTGTCGCCGCCGTGAGCTCGAGGTTCCTTTGCGCATACTGTTTTAACGTCAGCACCGAGGCCACACATAGCAGCAGCCAGATCAACGTCATGGTCACGATCACGCTGGTGATGTTGATGCGTCGCAACGCTCGCTTAAATGTGGGACGGGGGGTTAGGGAAAGATCCTTATCCATTTTTATTATTCCGTGCGAGCATCAATACATCCGGATTGACTCTTACGCCACTGCGTGACAAGGAATCCAGATTAACGGCGAATCTGACATCATTATTGTTAATAATCAGACAAAAGGCGCTGCCAATAATGCATTCGGCATTCTGTTCTGCAATTAATAACAACGCCTTAGACGGATATTTATTCGCTAATTCAACCTGAGCGGTGGGAGATTCGCTGCCGAAATAAACACCATCACAACGCGCAGTTAATGCTTCTTGTTCGGTGTAAATAATAACAGGTTGATAAGGCAGCGACGTATCACTGCTGTCTCCCAGGACGTTGACGAACCGGGAAGACGAGAAAATACACAGTCTGGGTGGCCCTGAGAGGGCAGGCCAGCGCGTATAGCTGACAATGCCAGAGACCATGGTGCGAACGTTCTTCGCCGCATCAGGGATGTCATTTGCAAAAACTGGCGATCCTGCCAGTAAGAGCACCAGCAGCATCAGGCATCGGTGAGAAGCGGACATAACGATTTCCTCACCAGCATCTTTTATCAGTCATCAAAATACATCCATGTTTTGTTTAAAGCAAAATAACATTATTTTTGCGGAGCGTCATTATACCTTGTAGATTAACGTATACGCTTTAAGCTAAATCTGACTAAATATTAATTCAGACGTATTGAGCCAGCATTTTCATCGGCACCTTGTTGCCATGCTTCACGCAACTGGCTGGCATTTTCTACGGTATCGCAACTGGCAGGGAAGGTTTTCCCCGTTACGCCTCTGGCATAGACAAAATTTTGCTGACAGGTTTTACGCTGACCTTCTGCATAACCGTTGAGGTATTGCGAACGATCCACCTCCGGGTCGTTAAAGCTATCGGCCAGCGTTTCATTATCTTTAACCGCAACGCCGGAAATTGCATCTTCGATACCGGCGTCATACCAGTTGGTACTGGTCCATGTTGGCGCGTGGGTGTAAGGATCGATCTGGCAGCCACTGAGCAGAAAAATGATTGCGATACTGACTCTTCTCGTCATTGCTCGTTCTCCTGTTTTTCAAAGCATAGCGGACCGTACAATAACCGTGTGTAAATTATTATGTACGGTATGATGGGCTTTAAATCGAACAAATGTCGATTCTGTAACGCAATGTTTACGTATTTTGGATTGATATCTTTACTCGTTGTGTTATCGTTACGTCATCCTCATTGAGGAAAACTATCGCAAACGAGCTAAAACAGGATCGCCATCATGCAAAAAGACGCGCTGAACAACGTACATATTACCGACGAACAGGTTCTGATGACCCCGGAACAACTTAAAGCGGAATTCCCGCTGAGCCTGGCGCAAGAGGCGCAAATCGCCCAGTCGCGCAAAACCATTTCTGACATCATTGCCGGTCGCGATCCGCGTCTGTTAGTGGTGTGCGGTCCGTGCTCCATTCACGATCCTGAAACGGCCCTGGAATATGCTCGTCGATTTAAAGCCCTTGCCGCAGAGGTCAGCGATAGCCTCTATCTGGTGATGCGCGTCTATTTTGAAAAACCCCGTACTACCGTTGGCTGGAAAGGGTTAATTAACGATCCTCATATGGATGGCTCTTTTGACGTTGAAGCCGGTCTGAAAATTGCGCGTCAACTGTTGCTTGAACTGGTCAACATGGGACTGCCGCTAGCGACGGAAGCGCTGGATCCGAACAGCCCGCAGTACCTGGGCGATCTGTTTAGCTGGTCTGCGATTGGCGCGCGAACCACGGAATCGCAAACGCACCGTGAAATGGCATCGGGTCTGTCGATGCCGGTGGGCTTCAAAAACGGCACCGACGGCAGCCTGGCGACGGCGATCAACGCCATGCGCGCGGCGGCGCAATCGCACCGTTTTGTCGGTATTAACCAGGCAGGTCAGGTTGCGCTGTTGCAAACCCAGGGCAACCCGGACGGGCATGTGATCCTGCGCGGCGGCAAAGCGCCTAACTACAGCCCGGCAGATGTCGCCCAGTGCGAAAAAGAGATGGAGCAGGCGGGACTGCGGCCGTCACTGATGGTAGATTGCAGTCATGGTAATTCCAATAAAGATTACCGTCGTCAGCCTGCCGTGGCGGAGTCGGTGGTTGCGCAAATTAAAGATGGCAACCGCTCAATCATCGGCCTGATGATTGAAAGTAATATTCACGAAGGCAACCAGTCCTCCGAGCAACCGCGCAGCGAAATGAAGTACGGCGTGTCCGTTACCGATGCCTGCATCAGTTGGGAAATGACGGACGCGTTACTGCGTGAAATTAACAAAGACTTGAACGGCCAGTTGGCGGCGCGCCAGGCTTAAGAGGTTCGTTATGGTTGCTGAATTGACCGCGTTACGCGATCAAATTGATGAAGTAGACAAGGCGCTGCTGGATTTGCTGGCGCGCCGTCTGGAACTGGTGGCAGAGGTCGGGGAAGTCAAAAGCCGCTTTGGCCTGCCGATTTATGTACCGGAACGCGAAGCCTCAATGCTGGCTTCGCGCCGAGCCGAAGCGGAAGCGCTCGGCGTACCGCCAGATCTGATTGAAGACGTATTGCGTCGAGTGATGCGTGAATCCTATTCCAGTGAGAACGATAAAGGGTTTAAGACGCTGTGTCCTTCGCTGCGCCCGGTGGTGATTGTCGGCGGTGGCGGTCAGATGGGACGGTTGTTCGAGAAAATGCTCACCCTGTCGGGTTATCAGGTGCGGATCCTCGAACAGCATGACTGGGATCGCGCGCAGGAGATCGTCGCGGATGCCGGCATGGTGATCGTGAGTGTCCCGATCCATCTGACGGAACAGGTGATCGCAACATTACCGCCGTTGCCCGCCGACTGTATCCTGGTCGATCTGGCGTCGGTGAAAAACGGTCCTTTACAGGCAATGCTGGCGGCGCACGACGGGCCGGTACTCGGTCTGCACCCGATGTTTGGCCCGGACAGCGGCAGCCTGGCAAAGCAGGTGGTGGTCTGGTGCGATGGACGTCATCCGGAAGCTTATCAGTGGTTCCTGGAGCAGATTCAGGTCTGGGGCGCGCGGCTGCACCGTATTAGCGCCGTCGAGCACGATCAGAACATGGCGTTCATTCAGGCGCTTCGTCACTTTGCGACCTTTGCTTATGGTCTACATCTGGCAGAAGAAAACGTGCAGCTTGAACAGTTGCTGGCGCTCTCTTCTCCGATTTATCGCCTTGAACTGGCGATGGTGGGGCGGCTGTTTGCTCAGGACCCACAGCTTTACGCCGATATCATTATGGCGTCGGAGAGCAATCTGGCACTGATTAAGCGCTATTACAAACGTTTTGGCGAAGCGATCAGTCTGCTGGAGCAGGGAGATAAACAGGCGTTTATCGACAGCTTCCGCAAAGTGGAGCACTGGTTCGGTGACTACGCGAAGCGCTTCCAGAGCGAAAGTCGTACGCTGTTACGCCAGGCGAATGACAGTCGACAGTAATGGCAGGATTATGCCGGATAGCGCCGCTAAAGTGCCTTATCCAGCCTATGCAACATAAACAACAGGCCGGACAGGCATACGCCCTCCGGCCTTGTTGCACGTTAGCTCGGATCGACTGGCACCACGTTCTCACTGGGATAGCAACCCAACACCTTCATGGAGCGAGTAATCTCGCCCAACTCTTTGAGCGCCTTCTGCATCTGTGGGGATTCCAGATTGGCCTGGATGTCGAGATAAAACATCTCTTCCCACGGATTGCCGTGTATGGGGCGGGATTCCAGTTTGGTCATGATCAGATTGTGGTTACGCATCACCAGTAGCGCTTCCACCAGCGCGCCCGCCTGTTGTCCTGTCGCCATCAGCAGCGTTGTTTTGGCTGGCACCTGGTCAGAAACATTGATCGCTTTACGCGCCAGCACGATGAAACGCGTGATATTTTGCGTCTGATTTGCCTCGATACGTTCAAGAACCTGTAAACCATGCAGCACGCCACCGGCTTCGCTTCCGAGCGCAGCAACGCGCGGAGAATTCGCCTGAGCGACCTTTTCCATTGCGGCGGATGTGCTTTCGGTGTATTCAATTTTCCAGTGCGGATAACGACTGAGGAACTTGCTGCACTGCTGGAACGGCTGCGGGTGGCTGTACACCGTCTCAATGGTGTCGAGGTCCGTGGTACCGGAAACCAGCACGCAGTGATCGATAGTCACCGTCATCTCACCCACAATGGAGAGACTGGTGTGCTGGAGCAGATCGTAGACATCGTTAATCCCACCCGAACTGGTGTTTTCAATCGGTACAACTGCGTAATCGGCCTGGCCGGTTTCAACCTGATTAAAGATATCGGCAAACTTTGTACAACCGCTCTCAATAAACTGCTCAAAGTGACGTGCAGCG
>NZ_JBFWLF010000313.1:0-5217 GCF_050252275.1 Citrobacter sp.
TCATGCTTGGGCCTTCATCTACGAAAATTTTCGCGACTTTCAGATCGTCGATGTCAGCGCCATCGTTGTGTTCAGCGTTAGCAATGGCAGATTCCAGTACTTTCTTGACCAATACCGCAGCTTTCTTGTTGGTATAGGTCAGGATGTCCAGGGCCTGCGACACTTTCTTACCGCGAATCAGGTCAGCAACAAGGCGAACCTTCTGTGCAGAAGAACGAGCATGGCGATGTTGAGCTAAAGTTTCCATCTCTTCCTCCTACCTTATTTCTTCTTCGCTTTTTTATCAGCAGCATGGCCGCGATAAGTACGAGTCGGTGCGAATTCACCCAGTTTGTGACCGACCATTTCATCGGTTACAAATACTGGAACGTGCTGACGACCATTATGGACAGCGATGGTCAAACCGATCATGTTAGGAAAGATCGTTGAACGACGGGACCAAGTGCGCAGGGGCTTCTTGTCTCCGCTTTCCACCGCTTTCTCTACCTTCTTCAGCAAGTGCAGGTCAATAAAAGGACCTTTCTTGAGAGAACGTGGCATGGCTTATCCTCTAAAATTATTTGCTACGGCGACGTACGATGAATTTATCAGTACGCTTGTTGCTGCGGGTCTTCTTACCTTTGGTCTGAACGCCCCACGGAGTTACCGGGTGCTTACCAAAGTTACGACCTTCACCACCACCATGTGGGTGGTCGACTGGGTTCATCGCGGTACCGCGAACGGTCGGACGAACACCACGCCAGCGTGCAGCACCTGCTTTACCCAGAACGCGCAGCATATGCTCAGCATTGCCAACTTCGCCCAGAGTTGCACGGCAGTCTGCTTCGACTTTACGCATTTCACCAGAACGCAGACGCAGGGTGACATAAGCACCATCACGAGCAACGATCTGAACGTAAGTACCAGCGGAACGTGCCAGCTGACCGCCTTTACCTGGTTTCATTTCTACGTTATGAACGGTAGAACCAACCGGGATATTGCGCATCGGCAGGGTGTTGCCTGGTTTGATTGCAGCATCAACGCCAGATTGGATCTGGTCGCCCGCTTTCAGGCCTTTAGGGGCCAGGATGTAACGGCGCTCACCGTCTTTGTACAGAACCAGCGCGATGTTCGCGGAACGGTTCGGATCGTACTCAAGACGTTCAACAACTGCCGGAATACCATCTTTGTTGCGTTTGAAGTCAACAATACGGTATGCCTGCTTGTGGCCACCACCGATATGACGGGTGGTGATACGGCCATTGTTGTTACGACCACCGGATTTGCTGTTTTTTTCCAGCAACGGAGCAAAAGGTTTGCCCTTGTGCAGCTCAGGGTTAACCACTTTAACTACGTGGCGACGACCCGGAGATGTCGGTTTACATTTAACAACTGCCATTGTATTACTCCTCCGACTTACTCAGCGCCGCCAACGAAGTCCAGATTCTGGCCTTCCTTCAGGGTGACGTAAGCTTTTTTCCAGTCGCTACGACGACCGATACGCTGTCCGTGACGTTTAACTTTCCCTTTAACAACCAGGGTGTTAACGACTTCGACTTCGACTTCAAACAGTTTCTGCACAGCAGCTTTGATCTCTGCTTTGGTCGCGTCTTTAGCAACTTTGAGAACGATGGTGTTAGTTTTTTCCATCGCAGTAGACGCTTTTTCAGAAACGTGCGGTGCACGCAGCACCTTCAGCAGACGTTCTTCACGAATCATGCCAGCATCTCCTCAACTTGCTTAACAGCATCAGCAGTCATTACGACTTTGTCGAAGGCGATCAGGCTAACCGGGTCGATACCAGTTGCATCGCGTACGTCAACCTTGTGCAGGTTGCGCGCAGCCAGGAACAGGTTTTCGTCCAGCTCACCGGTGATGATCAGCACATCTTCCAGAGCCATGTCTTTCAGTTTCTGTGCCAGCAGCTTAGTTTTAGGCGCTTCTACAGAGAACTTCTCGACAACGATCAGACGATCCTGACGTACCAGTTCGGACAGAATGCTTTTCAGCGCGCCGCGGTACATCTTTTTGTTTACTTTTTGACTGTGGTCCTGCGGACGAGCAGCGAAGGTTACGCCACCGGAACGCCAGATCGGGCTCTTGATAGAACCTGAACGCGCACGGCCGGTACCTTTCTGGCGCCACGGTTTTTTGCCTGAACCAGTTACTTCAGCACGAGTCTTCTGAGCACGAGTACCCTGACGAGCACCAGCTGCATAAGCAACAACAACCTGGTGAACCAGCGCTTCGTTGAAATCACGACCGAAGGTAGTTTCGGAAACAGTCAGCGCGCTCTGCGCGTCTTTCAATACTAATTCCATTGCTATCCCCTTACGCCTTCACAGCTGGTTTAACGATCAGGTCGCAACCGGTTGCACCCGGAACACCACCTTTAACCAGCAGCAGGTTGCGCTCAGCGTCAACGCGTACTACGTCAAGGCTCTGAACGGTTACACGCTCGTTACCCATCTGGCCTGCCATTTTCTTGCCTTTGAACACTTTGCCCGGAGTCTGGTTCTGACCGATAGAACCCGGAACGCGGTGAGACAAGGAGTTACCGTGAGTCGCGTCCTGGGTACGGAAGTTCCAGCGCTTAACGGTACCTGCGAAACCTTTACCTTTAGAGGTACCGGTTACGTCAACTTTTTTAACGTCAGCAAACAGTTCAACGCTAATGCTCTGACCAACAGTGAATTCTTCACCATCTGCCAGACGGAACTCCCACAGGCCGCGGCCAGCTTCTACGCCAGCTTTAGCAAAGTGACCAGCTTCCGGCTTGGTTACACGGTTAGCTTTTTTAGCACCCGTGGTAACCTGAATAGCACGATAGCCATCGCTAGCCAGATCTTTAACCTGAGTAACGCGGTTTGCTTCAACTTCGATTACGGTTACTGGGATAGATACGCCATCTTCAGTGAAGATGCGGGTCATACCCACTTTTTTACCGACTAAACCAATCATTGTATCAACCTCTCAATCGCTCGATGACCTGATTAACCCAGGCTGATCTGCACGTCTACACCGGCAGCCAGGTCCAGACGCATCAGAGCATCAACGGTTTTTTCAGTTGGCTCAACGATGTCAACCAGACGCTTGTGAGTACGAATCTCGTACTGATCACGCGCGTCTTTGTTGACGTGCGGAGAGATCAGAACGGTGAAACGCTCTTTGCGGGTCGGCAGCGGGATCGGACCACGGACTTGCGCACCAGTGCGCTTAGCAGTCTCGACGATTTCCGCGGTTGATTGATCGATCAGACGATGATCAAACGCTTTAAGGCGGATACGGATTCTTTGGTTCTGCATGAGACCAGAGCTCCAATTATTTTATAAACGAAAATGATTACTCCTCAGACCCATTACGATTGATGGGAGAGTGTAACCGTTCTTACGTAGCTCCCCGATTGGGAGCATTGTTAGACAGCCAAATCGGCTATCCGAGGTTCAGATCGAACCTGCCGTCAATTAAGACAAGCCCGCGCATTATACGCAAATATCAGTCTGAAGCAAGTGTCGCGTAGATATTAAACACTTCGCGCGTAATGCGAACAGGCTTCCGGGATTGTATGTTGTGAAAGAAACGCAGCGGGTTTACTGGAAAGCATCCCGCAATACCCATAATAGCGCCTTGCTCCCTTATCAACCTTCTTTAAAGTAACGCCATAGTTGATGGAGGATGACACGATGTCTGCTGCCCTACCCTTTCTGCTGCTGTATACCGCATTGTCTTTGACTCTGAGTTTCTGCGATATGCGCAGCAGACGACTACCGGACCGGTTTACCTGCCCGTTGCTGTGGGGTGGATTCATCTTTCACCTGTGCATCATCCCGACACAACTTGCCGATGCCGTATGGGGCGCCGTCGCGGGTTACGCCAGCTTTGCCTTTATCTACTGGAGTTATTGGCTGCTTCGTAAGCGAGAAGGACTCGGCTATGGTGATGTGAAATTCCTTGCCGCACTAGGAGCCTGGCATGGGTGGATGTTTTTGCCTTCATTAGTCTTTTGGGCGGCGCTACTGGGGTGTTTCGGTATCGTGGTTGTGGGGATAGTGCATGGAAAATCGGCATTAAAAAACCCGCTGCCTTTTGGGCCATTTCTGGCAGCTGCGGGTTTCATCACCGGATATTGTCGTCTCACCTCAGGGGCGATTAGCTGGTCACTTTGATTTGCGACTGCAGATAATTTTGCAGGCCAATTTTCGAGATGAGATCCAGTTCTGTCTCCAGCCAGTCGATATGTCCTTCTTCATCCGCAAGGATTTCGATCATCATATCCCGGCTGACATAATCATGAACGGTATCGGCATAGGCGATAGCTTCACGTAAGTTTTTCGCCCCTTCGAGCTCTAACCGAAGATCGGACTGCAGCATCTCTTCGACATCTTCGCCAATCCCCAATTTGCCGAGATCCTGTAGGTTCGGGATCCCTTCCAGAAACAAAATACGCTCAATATATTTATCCGCGTGTTTCATTTCATCGATGGATTCATGGTATTCGATCTCATTGAGGCGAGTCAGGCCCCAATTTTTGAACATACGTGCATGGAGAAAATACTGGTTGATCGCGACAAGCTCATTTCCCAATAGTTTATTGAGATAATTTATGATTTTAACATCACCTTTCATTTTATAGTCCCTCCGCTTCCACTCTCCAGAGCATAGATGGGGCTACAGGGATGTCAAAAAAAAGAGTGTGACTCAGGCGATCTCTTTAAATTCTGGCATTTGCATTAATTCATCCTGCATGACTTCGCGTGCCGCACGAACGCATTTACCGCATTGATTTCCCACAGGAATAAACTTGCGTAACTGCTGGAAGGATTGAGGATGAAACTGACGTACCGCCTGGCGAATTTTTTTATCACTTACACCATTACACAAACAAACGTACATGATCGCTCCCGTTCAATTTCTGCGCAAAGTGTAAATGAGAATAGTTATAATTACAATAGCACAATTATCTCTACGTAACGGGAGCGGAGTTAAAATTGCGAAGAAATGTGACAAGTCAAATAACGGGCAGCAAAAAGGGCGCCGAAGCGCCCTTTTTAAGTGCAGAACTAATGAGTAATTATTAGCTCATTACTTTAGCAACAACGCCCGCACCTACAGTACGGCCGCCTTCACGGATTGCGAAACGCAGACCGTCGTCCATCGCGATCGGGTGGATCAGGGTAACAACCATTTTGATGTTGTCGCCCGGCATTACCATCTCAACGCCTTCCGGCAGTTCGATGG
>NZ_JBFWLF010000314.1:0-5199 GCF_050252275.1 Citrobacter sp.
CAAGACTCTTCTGTGGGTTGCGATAAAATATTTCTTTTACTACAGCCTGACCAATAGAACCAGCACCACCAAGAACAAGGAAGCGTGATTCGGAAACAATTTTTTTTAATTCTTTTTCATTTTCAGAAATATCATCACTGAATAGTTCTTTATTACGCCCAATTAATTGGAGAATATTATTCATTTCTAAATCCAGTTTATTACTCGTTATATTCCGGTTAAAAGAATTTCAGTCAAAAAAATGCATGACTGTAATCGTTTTCTATATAAAATGATATTCTTAAAAAACCGGAGGAAAACCTTCGGTTATTAATTTGCATTAGACCAGAAGATTAACACGCTACCGCCCCTGGCTTTACAGCTACCAGTGCACTGCGTACTCTCACAGACGTGATGAACTCTGCTTTCTCTGCCGCAAAGCCCCAAAACTCAAACCCTAATTGTCTTACCAATTGATGTCAGAAACAAGAAGAAATCTTATAAAAAGCGGTGCTAAATTTTGTAGTTAACCCAATGAAATCATAAATATTTTTCGAAAATGAAAAAACGGTAGCAACATTCCGGGCATATCTGCATCACCGCGTCGAATGTTAACTACCGTTATGTTTTTTTACGATCTGACGGACCGTCGATTCTTTAAACTTACTCGCTAAGCAACTTCTCAATACCTTTACGGAACTTAGGTCCTTCTTTCAGATTGCGCAGTCCGTACTTCACAAACGCCTGCATGTAGCCCAATTTTTTACCGCAGTCGTAGCTGTCGCCGGTCATTAGCATGGCGTCAACAGACTGTTTTTTCGCCAGTGCTGCAATTGCATCGGTCAACTGGATACGGCCCCAGGCGCCCGGTTCGGTTCTTTCGAGTTCGGCCCAGATATCCGCTGAGAGGACATAACGCCCTACCGCCATCAGATCGGAATCCAGCGTTTGCGGCTGATCCGGTTTCTCAATAAACTCAACAATGCGACTCACCTTGCCTTCATTATCCAGCGGATCTTTCGTCTGGATGACGGAGTACTCGGAAAGGTCACCCGGCATACGTTTCGCCAGCACCTGGCTACGTCCGGTTTCTTCAAAACGCGCAACCATCGCGGCGAGATTATAACGCAGCGGATCGGCACTGGCGGTATCAATAACGATATCAGGCAATACCACCACAAAAGGATTATCGCCAATCGCCGGACGCGCGCAAAGAATGGAGTGACCCAGCCCCAGCGGCTGCGCCTGGCGCACGTTCATAATGGTCACGCCCGGAGGACAAATGGACTGCACTTCCGCCAGCAACTGACGCTTCACACGTTGCTCAAGGAGTGACTCAAGTTCATAAGAGGTGTCGAAATGGTTCTCAACGGCGTTTTTAGACGCGTGTGTGACCAGGAGGATTTCTTTGATCCCTGCAGCTACGATTTCGTCAACGATATACTGAATCATGGGTTTGTCGACGATCGGTAGCATCTCTTTGGGAATTGCCTTGGTGGCAGGCAACATGTGCATACCCAGACCCGCTACCGGTATAACTGCTTTCAAATTACTCATTATTTCATCCACCTGTAAAATGGTTGCTGAATTATAGCCTTTTGACTCGTTTTAGCCAGCATGAATTAGTTAGAGGAAATCATCGCTGCTTTGTCACTGATGCTACGCCGGTCACTGATAAATTGCAGTAGCCATAATCTTAAGTATGGACCGATTTCGCCAGGAATGGTCGCAAATTCACCCCCTCCCCTCCGGTAAGCGGAAGTTGATCGCATCAACGTTCACCACATGATGGTTTATGCGGTCTATATCCACTGAGCTTTGCCCCTTCTCATTCACCGCATGTACGTTTGCCAACGACAGCAGCGTGTCCTCTTTCGCCATAAACTTGCCGCGCACATCTTTGCGCAGATCAAAGTGCATCTTCAGCGCCGGGCCGATTGCTGACGCCTGCATCACTCTGATGTTGCGCAGAAAAAGATGCTGCGGCTGATTATGCAACTCCAGCGTCGCGCGTTTCATCTCGATATTAGTCAGTGCAACGAAGGAGGTGGCATTACCCGACGAAATTTGAATACCGCGCAATTTATATTCAAGCTGCGTGTTATCAAGGGAGATATGGTTGAGTTTGAAATTTTGCGGGATGGAGAGATATTTCCCTTTGACCACGCCATAGCCAATGAGCATCCCGGCACTGTTAACCATATCGACATTATCAATCACAAAATTA
The DNA here is from genome assembly GCF_050252275.1 of Citrobacter sp. Lineage (NCBI taxonomy): Bacteria > Pseudomonadati > Pseudomonadota > Gammaproteobacteria > Enterobacterales > Enterobacteriaceae > Citrobacter > Citrobacter sp. The sequence continues at coordinate 2,207 of NZ_JBFWLF010000314.1, forward strand.
TCGCAACCGTAAATGGCAACCGTCGCATTGTCGATGCCGGCCTTCTTGCTGAAATCCGGGGTGATGTTCTTCGCCTTCACATTGCGAATCACAAAATGTTTGCCGTTCTCGACATGCACCAGTTGCCGACAATCTGATCCGGTAATGTTGGCGACCACAAAATTTTTAACCGTCTGCTGCTCCGGATAGGTGTTGTCGTAGGTGCTCCCCGCAAGCCCAATGCCAATCCCCCAGTTAATCTTGCCGTTGGTACAGTTGATCCGTTCAATGACGTGGTCAGAAATCAGGATATTGCGATCGTTAATAGCGACATTCCATTCAATGGCGTCGCCCTGTAAGTCGCTGAAACGACAGTGGGTAATACGCGCGCCATCGACCTGATTGTGGAATCCCTGACGCAGAATCGCATAGTTGGCCTGGGTCACGGTGAGATTATCGATGACCAGATTGCGCATCACGCGCGGCTTTTTCCCGCCGATATAAATTTGCGTCACCGGCCCGAAACCACTCATCGTAAGATCGGTAATCGCGCAGTCGGAACCGCGAACATCCAGCGTAATATTGTGCAGGCTCCCCCCCTTCTCGCCAGTGACCTGACATCCCTCCTGCAACACAAAGCGACCACGCCCATTACCGCTCAGGCGGCCCAGCACATGCAGCGTTTTTCCCGGCGGGATAAAAATGCCGGTATTGATGTTCTCGCACACCAGTCCCGCTGGCACCACCACAGTCTCTGCGTCGCTGAAGGCCTGTCGAAAGGAGGCAATCCAGTCTTTCGCATTGTAATCCTGAATATTGACGGTTTTGCGGGACGCAACGGCGCGGGCAAAAGGTGAATGGAGGACAGGAAGTACGGCAAGCGCGGAGCTTGCCGTCAGGAAGGTACGTCGGGAGAGTGTTTTCTCTGGCATACAACCTCGGTTTACATCGTTTGCAGCAGGCTGGCCAACTGACGATTGATCACCTGCTGATTAAAATCATGTTCAACTTTTTCACGCGCGCGCTGGATGATGGGTTCCAGCGTCTGGTGATCAAGTTGGCTGAACAACGCGAGCTGTTGCGCCAGCGCATGGGCGTCGTTTTCCGGTACCAGCCAGCCGGATTCCCCGGCATCCACCAGCTCAGGGATCCCACTGTGAACGGTAGAGACCACCGGGATCCCCACCGCCATCGCTTCCATCAACGCAACGGGAATGCCTTCCATGTCGCCATCCGTGCCGGTAATCGACGGCAACAGAAAGACATCCGCGTTATCCAGCATCGTTTTCACTTCATGGCTGGGCTTAAATCCCGGCATCTCAATCACATCATCGAGCTGATACTGCTCAATCAACGTGCGCAATCGCCGCTCCCAGGGACCCATACCCAGAATGCGATAACGAAACGCCACCCCCTGCTCCTTCAACTGGCGGCAGGCCTCTATCGCCACATGCAGTCCTTTTTTCTCAGTCAGTCGCGCAACAGAGATAATCTCCAGCGGCGTACCGGGTGCTTTCACTGGCCGGTGCGTAAAGCGCGTCATATCCACGCCCATCCGTGAAACGGCAATCTTCTCCGGCGGACAGCCCATGCTTTTCAGCCTTCCAGCCCAGAGATCGCTAATCGGCAACATCAGATCGCCACGACGGAACAGTTGCTGGTACTCCGGCGTGTAATGGTTAAGAACTTCCCGACTGGAAATATCAATACCGTGAAAAATCGTCGCAATCTTGCCCTGAATAACGCCCAGCTCACGCAGCTTCGCCGCCGTTACGCCCGCCGGACCAAAGTGGGCGATAAAGACATCCGCACGCAGGGGTTGACTTATCTGCGCACAGATTGATGAGAGGATCAGGTTACGTGATTCATCGCCGTAGCGAGAGAAGTTGAGCGATTTCCACGTCGTCGCCCGGTGCAGTCCTGACAGCGTTTTCACTGCCCGAGTGCGCAGCTTTGCCAGACGTCCCGGCGGCTCGTCCTGTAGCCAGCGCGTTCTGGCCGCCAGGCCATATTTTTCCCAGGCGGCATGCGTATTTTGCGTGTCACCTTTTTGCAGGGCGACAATCTCAACGTCAAAACCCATGTCGATAAACGCGGTAATCTGGTTGAGGACGAAGGTTTCCGACGACAGCGGAAATTTCAGTAGAAAAAAGCTGACCTTCATTTCCCCTCCCCGATGCGCGTTAACACCGACTCCACCATACGGTATCCCTGTTCACGCTCGCGACGCACCGCCTGCGCAAGACGCTCATTGATCTGCGGCAACTGTCCGAGCGTATCCGCCACCATCGCTTGCAGACTGTCATCCAGCAGATGACGGATATCTATCGCCATCTCCGGCATCCCCAGTTGCTGCATGATGCCCGCCGATTTGTGCTCGTAATTAATCGCAATAGCAGGCGTCGCGAAGTTCATCGAGATAATGGCGGAATGCAGGCGTGTGCCAACCGTCAGGTCGCATGCGCCGAGGATCTTGCCCATCTCCAGATCATTGAGTTCATCCATCACCACGTGGTAACGCGTCGGGTCGCTGACGTACTGACGCAGATTCAGCGCCACCATGCGGTCATCTTTGTTATAGCTGTCAATGCCGGTACAGGTAGACAGTGCGATAACCTGATAGCCCTCATCCAGAATGCGGTTGACCACACCGGCGAAGGCCTTCTCATAAGCCTCCTGCGTGGTGCCCAGGCGTTTATCAAACGGAGCCAGTTCTCGCAGAGTAATTGCCACCGTTTTCTGCTGCGCCGCTACGCTCAGCCAGTGTTGAACGGCATAGCCCGGCGTAAAATCTTCATCGTGATGATCCACCAGCCAGGCGGTATCCACGCCGTGTTCCACTTTTTCAGTGGTGATGTCACTGCGTTTCATCAGCTCCAGGCTGACCGACTCCCGCAGGATCAGTGCATCACAGTGGCCGAAAACATAGTTGGCCAGTTGATTAAATTGCGGATCCTGGAACGGACCGACGCTGTGACCGACCATGTACAGTGGTTTTTTCGCCATAAAGGTAC
>NZ_JBFWLF010000315.1:0-5186 GCF_050252275.1 Citrobacter sp.
CTGATCGTGGGTGACGTAGATCATCGTGCGACCCAAGCGTTTATGCAGACGGGAGACTTCGATACGCATCTGCACGCGCAGCGCGGCATCAAGGTTGGAGAGGGGTTCATCGAGCAGGAACACACGCGGTTCCGCCACCAGCGTACGGCCAATCGCCACGCGCTGGCGCTGTCCCCCAGAAAGGGCTTTCGGTTTACGCTCCAGCAGATGCGCCAGTTGCAGCACTTCGGCAACCTGGTTAACACGCTGATTCATTACCTCTTTTTTCGCGCCCGCCAGTTTCAGGCCAAACGACATATTTTCGGCAACGGATAAATGGGGGTAGAGCGCGTAGGACTGGAAGACCATACCGACGCCACGCTCTGCAGGGGGGATATCGTTCATGCGGGTTTCCCCAATATAGAGGTCTCCGCTGGTAATCGTTTCAAGTCCGGCAATCATACGGAGCAGGGTCGATTTGCCGCAGCCTGACGGTCCAACAAACACCACGAATTCCCCTTCGTGAATGTCGAGATTGATATCTTTCGATACCACCACATCACCCCAGGCTTTCGTTACATTTCGCAGCTGTACGCTCGCCATGCCTTCTCCCTTCGTTACAACCTGTCATTGACAGCAACATTCATGATGGCCTGACTATGCGGGATTCACTGCGAGCGTGAATCCTCCACCCCCCAGCTTTTTTATGGGGGAGGAGTCGGGAGGATGAGGGAAGGAAGTCTGAGACCCAGGCCGGGGGACATCGCGTAATTTCGTGATGTTCCCCGCAAAAATGAGTCTGTTTTTATGTGCGCCAGTACGCATTACTCATATTTCTGCAACACAGATCACATAAAGAGCGGGTGGGGCGTAGGGGTAAGGAGGATGGAAAGAGGATGTCAAATAAGGAGACTGAGTCACGTTGAACCACTGAAGTCTTACCACGAGCACATCACCAAAAGGATGGCAGATATGAAGATCAAGACTGGCGCACGCGTTTTCGCATTGTCCGCCCTCGCAGCAATGATGATTTCCGCACCGGCTCTGGCCAAAATTGAAGAAGGTAAACTGGTTATCTGGATTAACGGCGACAAAGGCTATAACGGCCTGGCCGAAGTGGGTAAAAAATTCGAGAAAGACACCGGTATCAAAGTGACCATCGAGCACCCGGACAAGCTGGAAGAGAAATTCCCGCAGGTCGCGGCAACTGGTGACGGTCCGGACATCATTTTCTGGGCGCACGATCGTTTTGGCGGTTACGCACAGTCTGGCCTGCTGGCTGAAATCACGCCGGATAAAGCGTTCCAGGACAAACTCTATCCGTTCACCTGGGATGCCGTGCGTTACAACGGCAAACTGATCGCCTATCCGATCGCGGTTGAAGCGCTGTCGCTGATTTACAACAAAGACCTGGTGGCAAACCCGCCGAAGACCTGGGAAGAAATTCCGGCACTGGATAAAGAGCTGAAGGCGAAAGGTAAGAGCGCGCTGATGTTCAACCTGCAAGAGCCGTACTTCACCTGGCCGCTGATTGCTGCCGACGGCGGTTACGCATTCAAGTTTGAAAACGGCACGTACGACGTGAAAGACGTGGGCGTCGACAGCGCAGGCGCGAAAGCGGGTCTGGGCTTCCTGGTTGACCTCATCAAGAACAAACACATGAACGCCGACACCGACTACTCCATCGCCGAAGCGGCCTTTAACAAAGGCGATACGGCGATGACCATCAACGGTCCGTGGGCATGGACGAACATCGATAAGAGCAAAGTGAACTACGGCGTCACCCTGCTGCCAACCTTCAAAGGCAAACCGTCTAAACCGTTCGTCGGCGTGCTGAGTGCCGGTATTAACGCCGCCAGCCCGAATAAAGAACTGGCAAAAGAGTTCCTGGAAAACTACCTGCTGACCGATCAAGGTCTGGAAGAAGTGAACAAGGACAAACCGCTGGGCGCCGTGGCGCTGAAATCCTATCAGGATCAGTTAGCGAAAGATCCACGTATCGCCGCCACCATGGATAACGCCCAGAAAGGCGAAATCATGCCGAACATCCCGCAGATGTCTGCGTTCTGGTACGCGGTTCGTACGGCGGTCATCAACGCCGCCAGCGGTCGTCAGACCGTTGACGCAGCACTGAAAGACGCGCAGGGCCGTATCACCAAGTAATGCTGTCGATGTGCCTGATGGCGCTGCGCTTATCAGGCCTACAAACGTCTGTAGGCCGGATAAGGCATTTATGTCGCCATCCGGCACATTCACGACAAGATTTCACTGTTGTAGAGGAAGATCCCCATGGATGTCATTAAAAAGAAACATTGGTGGCAAAGCGACACGCTGAAATGGTCAGTGATAGGTCTGCTGGGCCTGCTGGTGGGTTACCTTGTTGTTTTAATGTATGCACAGGGGGAGTACCTGTTCGCCATCATGACGCTGATTTTAAGCTCTGCTGGCCTGTACATTTTTGCCAACCGTAAGACCTACGCCTGGCGCTACGTTTACCCTGGCATGGCTGGTATGGGACTGTTTGTCCTGTTTCCGCTGATTTGCACCATCGCCATTGCCTTTACCAACTACAGCAGCACCAACCAGCTCACTTTCGAACGCGCCCAAGAGGTGCTGATGGACCGCTCTTATCAGGCGGGTAAATCCTTTAACTTCGGGCTGTATCCTGCCGGTGAAGAGTGGCAACTGGCCCTCACCGACGGCGAAACCGGAAAGAATTACCTCTCCGACGCCTTTAAATTTGGTGGCGAGCAAAAGCTGGCGCTGAAAGAGACAGACGCCCTGCCGACCGGTGAACGCGCAACGCTGCGCATCATCACCCAGAATCGCCAGGCGCTGAATCAGATTACCGCCGTGATGCCCGATGGCAGCAAAGTGATCATGAGCTCGCTGCGCCAGTTCTCCGGTACGCAGCCGCTGTACACCCTCGCTGATGACGGCATGTTGACCAACAACCAGAGCGGCGTGAAATACCGTCCCAATAACGACATCGGCTATTACCAGTCCATCAATGCGGACGGCAACTGGGGTGATGAGAAGCTGAGTCCAGGCTACACCGTGACCATCGGCTGGGATAATTTTACCCGCGTCTTTACGGACGAAGGGATCCAGAAGCCATTCTTCGCCATCTTCGTGTGGACGGTGGTTTTCTCAGTGCTGACCGTGATTCTGACCGTCGCTGTGGGGATGGTGCTGGCGTGTCTGGTGCAGTGGGAATCGCTGAAAGGTAAGGCCATTTACCGCGTCCTGCTGATCCTGCCGTACGCCGTGCCGTCGTTTATCTCAATTCTGATTTTCAAAGGGCTGTTCAACCAGAGCTTTGGTGAAATCAACATGATGCTGAGCGCGCTGTTTGGCATCAAACCGGCGTGGTTCAGCGATCCGACCACTGCCCGTTCGATGATTATTATCGTCAACACCTGGCTCGGTTATCCGTACATGATGATCCTGTGCATGGGCTTGCTGAAAGCGATTCCGGACGACCTGTACGAAGCCTCGGCAATGGATGGCGCAGGCCCGTTCCAGAACTTCTTTAAGATTACGCTCCCGCTGCTGATCAAGCCGCTGACGCCGCTGATGATCGCCAGCTTCGCTTTTAACTTTAACAACTTCGTGCTGATTCAACTGTTAACCAACGGCGGTCCGGATCGCCTCGGAACGACCACGCCAGCCGGGTATACCGACCTGTTAGTGAGCTACACCTATCGCATCGCCTTTGAAGGCGGCGGCGGTCAGGACTTTGGTCTGGCGGCGGCAATCGCCACGCTGATCTTCCTGCTGGTCGGCGCCCTGGCGATTGTGAACCTGAAAGCCACACGCATGAAATTTGATTAATCAGCATCACCAGGCGTCATTGGCGCCGCCAGTCTGGATGCTGCCAGCATTCAGAATGGCAAGTGAAATAGCCTGGAGCGGTATTAAGGAGTGAAGAAAAATTATGGCTATGGTCCAACCGAAATCTCAAAAGTTGCGCCTCTTTATCACGCACCTGCTGCTGCTGATATTTATCGCGGCGATCATGTTCCCGCTGCTGATGGTTATCGCCATCTCGCTGCGTGAAGGTAACTTTGCGACCGGGAGCCTGATCCCGGAAAAAATCTCCTGGGAGCACTGGCGGCTGGCGCTGGGCTTTAGCGTTGAACACGCTGATGGCCGCGTCACGCCGCCCCCCTTCCCGGTACTGTTATGGCTGTGGAACTCGGTGAAAATCGCCGGGATCACTGCAATGGGTATCGTGGCGCTGTCCACTACCTGTGCCTACGCTTTTGCCCGTATGCGCTTCCCTGGCAAAGCCACGCTGCTCAAAGGAATGCTGATTTTCCAGATGTTCCCGGCGGTGCTGTCGCTGGTCGCGTTGTACGCGTTGTTCGATCGCCTCGGTCAGTACATTCCGTTTATCGGTCTGAACACCCACGGCGGGGTGATCTTCGCCTATCTCGGCGGTATCGCACTGCATGTGTGGACCATCAAAGGCTATTTCGAAACCATCGACGGCTCGCTGGAAGAAGCGGCCGCACTGGATGGAGCAACCCCGTGGCAGGCGTTCCGTCTGGTGTTGCTGCCGCTGTCGGTGCCCATTCTGGCGGTGGTCTTTATTCTGTCGTTCATTGCCGCCATCACCGAAGTACCGGTTGCCTCACTGTTGCTACGTGATGTGAACAGCTACACCCTGGCGGTCGGGATGCAGCAGTACCTCAACCCACAAAACTATCTGTGGGGCGATTTTGCCGCTGCCGCCGTGCTGTCCGCGATTCCAATCACTCTGGTCTTCCTGCTGGCGCAGCGCTGGCTGGTCAACGGCCTGACGGCGGGCGGAGTCAAAGGTTAAGTTTCATCGAAGTACCTGTAATGCCACTGCACCCTCAACTTGTTTTATCCAACTTGTGACTGTAATTCGGCGCTCCACGGAGCGCCCTTTTTTTACTCGCGCTTCAGGCGTTTCGAATTACACATCCAAAGGGTGATCACCAGCAGCAGGATCGCCGCCGAATAGATCAACACGTCCATTGGCGATTTGTGATCGACGATGATCAGCCGGACAATCGCGGTGATCCCGATATAGATGAAATAGCGCAGCGGAAAGTGAAAGCCTGACTGAAAGTACTTCACAATCAGCGCGATAAATTCGAAATAGAGAAAGTAGACAACCAGCCCTTCCACCAGCTCATACTTGCTGGCTTGTTCAGGCGCGAAAAGCACATCAGCCA
>NZ_JBFWLF010000316.1:0-5154 GCF_050252275.1 Citrobacter sp.
GCGCTGGCCACCATTTTCTGGTTCACCCCTGCATTGACCTGAATAAAATCACGCGGACTGAAGTTTAAGCGTAGCCCGTTTGATTCATACCAGGGCGTCTGACCAGAAACCGTTTCCAGTATCTCGCTTTGCGGTGCCAGATACAGAGACAGTCCCTTTGAATGCGAAAAGCGTTCCAGTTTTTCGTTATCCGCGCGACTTAACGGCGCGGTATGGCGCAGAATCATCAGCGTACCGCTGTCTGCCTGCACCAGTTCAACATGTCCCAGATGGCGAATTCCCTGCAGGCTGCCAAGGCATGCCCTGAGATCGGGCAGTAATGCTTCAAGTTGGGGCACCAGAATGGGGCACTGTCTGACATCAACGATGTCACTGGACGCTGACTTGCGAAATCCCATCTGGAACTGCTGGGTCTTGGGTTGGAAGTTGAGACTTAAACGTGCGCGACGGCGATAGCCCCACGGCGCATCGGCGATCACCTCGGTGACATCGTTATTCATCAGGCGTGACAGCGCGGCGCTTTTACTGCGCTGCTGCAGTTCGATACTCGCGTGCTGTTGCTGACAGCCGCCGCAAATGCCAAAGTGCGGACAGCGCGGCGTGACGCGATCCGGGCTATCATTCAAACGGCGCTTAACCTGGGCTTTCGCGTACTGTTTTTTATCTTCGGTGATCGCCACGTCCGCACTTTCCTGCGGCAACAATCCGGGGATAAACAACGTCTTTCCGTTGTGTCGCGCAACGCCCTGACCAAAAGAATCGAGGTCATTGACGGTAACGGTTATGATCTGGCGCGTCGTCACGCGCCGTTTTGCAGAGTAGAATTGCGCCATCGACGAGAATATTCTCAATTTAACAATGTGACCCTAATTGTCCCATAACGGAACTCCATGACCAACTACAGCCTGCGCGCTCGCATGATGATTCTGATCCTGGCCCCGACCGTGCTTATCGGTTTACTGCTCAGTATCTTTTTCGTTGTGCATCGCTACCACGACTTGCAGCGTCAACTGGAAGATGCCGGTGCCAGTATCATCGAGCCTCTCGCGGTCTCTACCGAATACGGTATGAACCTGCAAAACCGCGAATCCATCGGCCAGCTCATTAGCGTTTTGCATCGCCGCCACTCAGAGATTGTGCGGGCGATTTCGGTCTACGACGAGAACAATCACCTCTTCGTCACCTCGAATTTCAATCTCAATCCGTCGGAAATGCAACTGCCTCCGGGCTCACCGTTTCCGCGCCGACTGAGCGTTCAGGGTCAGGGCGATATTTTAATCCTGCGCACGCCGATCATTTCAGAAAGCTATTCGCTTGACGAATCCCCGGCCACTGATGCGAAAAACGCGGGTAATATGTTGGGATATGTGGCGCTTGAGCTCGATCTCAAGTCGGTCCGCTTACAACAGTATAAAGAAATCTTCATTTCTTCCGTCATGATGCTGTTTTGTATCGGCATTGCGCTGATCTTTGGCTGGCGTCTGATGCGCGATGTGACAGGGCCGATTCGCAACATGGTCAATACGGTTGACCGCATCCGCCGGGGGCAACTCGACAGCCGCGTGGAGGGCTTTATGCTCGGCGAGCTGGATGTGTTGAAAAACGGCATTAACTCGATGGCCATGTCGCTCGCTGCCTATCACGAAGAGATGCAGCACAATATCGATCAGGCGACCTCCGATTTGCGTGAAACGCTCGAGCAGATGGAGATCCAGAACGTCGAGCTGGATCTCGCGAAAAAGCGTGCGCAGGAAGCCGCGCGCATCAAGTCTGAATTTTTGGCCAACATGTCCCATGAGCTGCGCACCCCGCTGAACGGCGTGATCGGCTTTACGCGCCTGACGCTGAAAACCGAGCTGAATACCACCCAGCGCGACCACCTGAATACCATCGAGCGTTCGGCAAATAACCTGCTGGCAATCATCAACGACGTTCTCGATTTCTCTAAGCTGGAAGCGGGTAAACTTATTCTCGAAAGCATTCCCTTTGCCCTGCGCAATACGCTCGATGAAGTGGTGACGCTGCTGGCACATTCATCGCACGACAAAGGGCTGGAGCTGACGCTCAATATTAAGAATGACGTACCGGATAACGTGATTGGCGACCCGCTGCGTTTGCAGCAGGTCATCACTAATCTGGTCGGTAACGCGATTAAATTCACCGAGAGCGGCGACATCGACATTCTGGTGGAAAAGCGTTCGCTGAGTAACACCAAAGTGCAGATCGAAGTGCAGATCCGCGATACCGGCATCGGTATCCCCGAGCGCGACCAGTCACGCCTGTTCCAGGCTTTCCGTCAGGCCGATGCCAGTATTTCCCGTCGCCACGGCGGTACCGGACTGGGGCTGGTGATCACGCAGAAACTGGTTAACGAGATGGGCGGCGATATCTCCTTCCACAGCCAGCCGAATCGCGGCTCAACCTTCTGGTTCCACATCAATCTCGATCTGAATCCGAATGTGATTAAGGATGGCCCGGCGACCACCTGCCTGGTGGGTAAACGTATTGCCTACATCGAGCCAAATGCCGCTGCCGCACAGTGTACGCTGGATATTCTTAGCGAAACGCCGCTGGAGGTGATTTATAGCCCAACGTTTTCCGCACTGGCCGTTGAGCACTACGACTTTATGCTGCTTGGCGTTGCCGTCACCTTCAAAGAGCCGCTGACAATGCAGCACGAGCGGCTGATTCAGGCAACCAAAATGACCGAATTCCTGATGCTGGCGCTGCCGTGCCACGCTCAGGTGAACGCCGAGAAACTCAAACAGGACGGTGTGGCAAGTTGTCTGCTAAAACCCCTGACCTCTACGCGTCTGCTGCCCGCGCTGGTGGATTTGTGTCGTCAGAATCACCCCGAAAGCGCGCTGGTCTCAGACGAAAGCAAAATTGCCATGACGGTTATGGCGGTTGATGATAATCCAGCCAACCTGAAGCTGATCGGCGCACTGCTGGACGATCTGGTTCAACATGTTGAGCTGTGTGATAGCGGCCAACAGGCGGTCGATCGCGCGAAGCAGATGCAGTTTGATCTGATCCTGATGGATATTCAGATGCCGGACATGGATGGCATTCGGGCTTGCGAACTGATCCACCAGCTTCCTCATCAACAGCAAACCCCGGTGATCGCCGTCACCGCGCACGCGATGGCAGGCCAGAAAGAGAAATTGCTGAGTGCCGGAATGAATGACTATCTGGCAAAACCGATCGAAGAAGAGAAGCTGTTTAATCTGCTGCAACGCTACAAACCTGGCGCAAGTGTTCCGACACGCCGGCTTAGCGCTGAACCGATCGAACCGGTTTTCAACCCAAATGCCACGCTGGACTGGCAACTGGCGCTACGCCAGGCCGCCGGAAAACCCGATCTGGCACGCGATATGCTGCAAATGCTGATCGATTTTCTGCCGGAAGTGCGTAATAAAATCGAAGAGCAGTTGGTAGGGGAAAATCCACAAGGATTAATCGATTTGATTCATAAGCTGCATGGCAGTTGCGGTTATAGCGGCGTACCGCGCATGAAGAATTTGTGTCAGTTGCTGGAAAGCCAGTTACGCGAAGGGACGCCAGAAGAAGATCTGGAACCCGAGTTTCTGGAACTGCTGGACGAGATGGATAACGTGGCGCGTGAAGCGCGAAAATGGCTATTGTAGGCCGGACAGGCAGCGCGCCATCCGGCCTGTCGATCAGCGTAGCGTCTGTCCCATTTTGAGCGTCGCCGCGACGTTGCGCGCGGTCATGCGCACATTCTCTGCGGCGTTCTTCAACGCATCGTCCAGCGTACAGATGGTATAAATCACGCTAAAGACGGCATCCAGCCCATGTTCATGGACGATGCCGACATCGGCCGTCAGGCTACCGGCAATACCGATCACCGGTTTGTGGTAGCGCTTTGCCACCTTCGCCACCCCTACCGGAACTTTACCGTGGATCGTCTGGCTATCCATGCGCCCTTCGCCGGTCACCACCAGATCGGCATCCGCAACGCATGCATCCAGTTGTAGCGCATCGGTGACTATCTCAATTCCGCGTCGCAGTTGCGCACCGCAAAACGCATACAGCGCCGCGCCCATCCCGCCTGCCGCACCGCCACCAGCCAGTTCAAGGACATCCACCTCCAGATCGCGGGTGATAATCTGCGCATAATGCACCAGTGCTGTATCCAGACGATCGATCGTCTCTGCCGTAGCCCCTTTCTGTGGACCAAACACCGCTGACGCCCCCTCTTTACCGGTCAGCGGGTTAGTCACATCACACGCGACTTCAATACGGCATGCGGCAAGACGCGGATCCAACTGGCTGATATCGATCCGTGTAAGCGCATCGAGCGCTGCTCCGCCCTTACCAATTTCATTCTGCCGGGCATCGAGCAATTTTGCCCCCAACGCCTGCACCATGCCCGCACCGCCGTCGTTGGTCGCACTGCCGCCGAGCCCGATAATAATATGATCTACGCCAGCATCCAGCGCATGACGAATCAACTCCCCGGTTCCCCAGGAGGTTGTCTTTAATGGATCGCGTAACGCGACAGGCACCTGCTCCAGGCCGCTGGCTGCTGCCATCTCAATGAAAGCCGTGCGCTCGTCGCCGGATAAGCCGAAAAACGCGGTGACGGGTTCCCCCAGCGGACCCGTGACGTTGACATCAACAATACGTCCCGCCGTCGCCGCCACCATGGCTTCAACCGTTCCTTCACCGCCATCAGCAACCGGAAGTTTTACATAATCCGCATCGGGCCAGATTTCACGAAAACCTTGCTCAATGGCGTTCGCCACCTCGAGAGCACTCAAACTTTCCTTATACGAGTCCGGTGCGATCACTATTTTCATAAGCCGTCCTTACGCATGTTGACTCAGCTAAGCATACACCCGGTTTACCAATAAAAAATAACCGGTCCTTTTGGGACCGGTCGACATCTTAACGAACCATGCACGGACGTTTGTTATCGAACGTCCAGTTCGGGATCAGATACTGCATCCCCATCGCGTCATCACGCGCGCCCAGACCATGCTTCTGATACAGCTCGTGAGCTTTCATTACCTGGTCCATATCCAGTTCAATGCCCAGACCCGGTTTCGCCGGTACCTGCACCAAACCGCCTTTAATTTCAATCTGCGCTTTGGTCAGACTCTGGTTGCCTTCCTGCCAGATCCAGTGTGT
>NZ_JBFWLF010000317.1:0-5142 GCF_050252275.1 Citrobacter sp.
CGGTAGTGAGGGATTTAGCGATACCCAGGCAGTGCTTGGTCTGAAGCTGCTCTTTTAACGCTTAACCCCGCGCATTCTGCAGGATGTGCGGGGTTGTCTCTATCATCAACACCTCCCTGAACTATTAACGAAAAGTGTGAATTAATAGACTGCATCACTCTATTACCTGACGAATAACGCAGGAAACCTCCGTTACAAGGTAATTAAAGCGATTTATCTCAGGCGCGTTGAGATCAAATAATTCCACTCCATTTGCGTGATAAATGTATTGGACACTTTTAATCCACCTGATATTCAGACCAATCGTTATTAAGGGAACGCGATGCTTATTAATTCATCGTCCTCCACCACGAAAAGACGCGCGGAGCACCGTTTTCACATGCCCGAGGAAATCCGGCATTTAGGGGAAATGCCGCTGTTCAGAGCCGTTGCCTGGTGGGGATTTCTGCGCAATAAAGAATTTTCACGCAATGACGTAAGCCAGGCATTTCATATTGACCTGCGCCGGGCCAGCGGGATACTGCATTATCTTTGTCACCGCTACGATAAACACGACATCGAATTCAGCGTTCGCAAAACGGCAGTACGGGGCGGGCATTGTCAGCTATTAGTCAAAATACATTCACCGGCGACGGCGGGGAACTTAACAGCACCGCCTGCCAAAGCGACACCTGCAACTCGTCAGGTAAAGAAGAGTACCGCAACGGACGATCGTCAGCTTTCACACTGGCTATTATCACGACCAACCGGGAATAATGAAGCGAAGCTGGCCGCCTGGAAAGCAGCCTGTCCGCTGAGAGAGTGAGATCAGGACTGGCGACGCGCAATCACGAACAAGCGCGGAAACGCCAGTAATATCTGGCCATCTTCCTGAAGTGGGTATTGCTCTTGTAAAAGCTGATGATAACGCTCCAGGAACCGTTGCTGTTCGTGTTCATTGAGATCCTGCATCCAGGGGCGCAACCCTGTGGCACTGACCCAGTCAATAATCGCCTGATGGGAACGCATCCTGTGATAATAGGTTGTGCGCCAGATATCCACTTCGCATCCCGCTTCGCTCAGAATGTCGTAGTAAGCGTGAACACCGGGCAGGGCGTCACGACCGCGATTCGGATAATCCTGTTCATAAGCCACTTCACGCATCAGCACGTGCGTAGGTTCCAGCCAGTTATCCGGCATTTGCACGGCCAGAATGCCGTTATCATTCAGCAGGGTGACCAGGCGGGGAAACAGATCATAGTGATCGGGGATCCACTGTAGGGAGGCATTGGCATAAATGACATCGGGCGGTGTGACGGGTTGAAACTGACGAATATCCGCTTCAACAAAGTGACAATTTGGCAAAGCCGTTCGCGCCTCATCCAGCATCGCTGGAGAGGTATCTACACCGGTAATACTCGCTCCAGGCCAGCGGCTTTGGAGTAACGCCGTACTGTTACCGGGGCCGCATCCCAAATCAACCACGGAAGAGACATGCTCAAGTTGAATTCTGGCCAGCAGTTCAGCGGCGGGTCTTGAACGTTCTGCGCCATACTGCATATACAGCGCCGGATTCCAGTCGGACATCAGTAATTCTCCTGTCAATGGTTCAACTAAGTGTGCATAAGGTATGAACTATACTAGTTTAGTATTGGCAGCGACTGGGAAGGAAATTCCTTATGAATAAACCAGATATCAAAGGTGGTATCGACATTGCGATGAAGGTCCCATCACATCAGTATCAACAGACGATTGATTTTTATCGCAATGTTATTGGATTACCGGAAATTATTGATAAGCCGCCGGCAGTCGGATTCGAACTCGGACCGAACAGGCTCTGGATTGATGAAGCGCCGGGACTCAGTCAGGCTGAACTCTGGCTGGAATTATTCACGCCCAATTTCAGCGCTGCCGAAAAATATGTTGAACAATGTGGCGTGGTCCGTTGTGACGCAGTCGAACCGTTACCCAACGGTTTCAAGGGCGGCTGGATCATGACTCCGTGCAACATTGTCCATATGCTAAGAGAGCCAGAGGCCTGGTGAATGTAATTCATTGGAGAGGCTGCAGCGAATTCTGTTTGTAGGCATCAGGAACTGGCGAGAACGCTTGTAATCAGCAGGACAAATGACGACCGTGAAATGGCAGATTCTGTCTTAATCTTTATTGGTGCGCATAATGTATATTATGTTAAATGCAATATCACCAACCGCACTGTACCGGTGTCTGAGTCATTCTCTGCTGTATTGGCCTTCAGAACCGCTCTGGTTTTCACTCATACTCAGCGAGATGCGTTCTGGTGATTCATAAACACATTTTTAAGATGTTGAACAAATCATTCCTCTCCGCTAGCCTGTTTATTGTACGCCTCACCCCTTCTCCGGCTTGACTTAACGTCGATTAGGAACAAAATAATTTCTCTTTTGTGTTAACCGGATGACTGGCCTATATGGATATCTGTTCTCGTGCCGTTTGCTCTCTGTCTCGCGTTAAAAAAATCAGTACGTT
The DNA here is from genome assembly GCF_050252275.1 of Citrobacter sp. Classification (NCBI taxonomy): domain Bacteria; kingdom Pseudomonadati; phylum Pseudomonadota; class Gammaproteobacteria; order Enterobacterales; family Enterobacteriaceae; genus Citrobacter; species Citrobacter sp. The sequence goes on from NZ_JBFWLF010000317.1 coordinate 2,488, forward strand.
GGTTGTCGCAACGATCTTTCTGGCGAGTTGTTCATCAAAGCCGCCTGTCTCACTGGTGACGCCGCCAAAATCGACGCCGACATCGCCGTATAAGACGCAAAAACTGAATGTGCCTGTTCGCGGCGTGTGGCTGGCGACGGTTTCCCGTCTTGACTGGCCGCCGGTTGCATCCGTGAATGTCAGTAGCGCCACCACGCGGATCGCCATGCAAAAGAAAGCCCTAACAGACAAACTCGATAATTTACAGTCACTGGGTATAAATACGGTCTTCTTCCAGGTTAAACCTGACGGCACCGCCCTTTGGCCGTCATCCATTTTACCGTGGTCGGACATGCTCACCGGGAAGATTGGTGAAAATCCGGGCTACGATCCGCTCCAGTTCATGCTCGATGAAGCGCACAAACGTGGTATGCGCGTTCACGCCTGGTTCAACCCTTATCGCGTCTCCACCAATGTGAAACCGTCAACGGTGAATGAACTGAACCGTACCGTGTCGCTTCAGCCAGCCAGCGTGTTTGTCCTCCATCGCGACTGGATCCGTACCGCCGGTGACCGCTATGTTCTCGACCCGGGGATCCCGGAGGCCCGTGACTGGATAACCAGTATCGTGGCTGAAGTGGTGAAACAGTATCCGGTGGATGGCGTCCAGTTTGACGACTATTTCTACGCTGAATCCCCCGGTTCCGCGCTGAACGACAACCTGACCTTCCGGCGCTACGGCCAGGGCTTTAGCTCAAAGGCGGACTGGCGTCGGCATAACACTCAACTATTAATTGAACAGGTTTCGCGGACGATCAGACAGATCAATCCGGACGTGGAGTTTGGCGTCAGTCCAGCCGGTGTCTGGCGGAACCGTTCGCACGATCCGGCCGGATCGGATACCCGTGGCGCTGCCGCTTATGATGAGTCGTATGCTGACACGCGGCTTTGGGTTCAACAAGGCCTGCTGGACTATATCGCACCGCAAATTTACTGGCCCTTCTCTCGTGATGCGGCACGTTATGATGTGCTGGCAAAATGGTGGGCGGACGTCGTGAAACCGACAAAAACGCGGCTCTATATTGGCGTTGCGTTGTATAAGGTCGGCGAGCCCTCTCGCAATGAACCGGACTGGACGGTCAATGGCGGCGTTTCGGAACTGAAGAAACAGCTCGATTTAAATGAATCAATGCCACAAATCAGCGGCACGATTTTGTTCAGAGAAAACAATCTCAACCAACCGCAGGCCCAGCAGGCTGTCAGTTACCTGAGAAATCGCTGGTCTAAGTGACACTGTAACGTAAAGAGAGACATCGATCTCTCTTTGCGTCGCCATTTAGGTTCCGTTTCCAGTCCCCGCGCTCGCTCCGTCATTGCCCGTTGTCATCATTTAACGCCTCAACAGGCGGGATAGCATTATTTATGCCAGTGATACGCTTCAGGATAGTGTAATGATTAAATGGGATATCTAAGAGAAAAAGATTATTCAAGCCTCCACTGATACGTGATTATTATTACCCGCAGTCAAAACGGGATTTATTACGTAATGATGACCATATCGCTCAAAAAACTCTCATATCATTTTATGAATTGAAAAAATGCTGACATTAAAAGAGAGTGTGAGCTACCTTACAGGGGGACATGATTCCTCTCAACGATCAAACGGATGGACTATACTTTTCAGACGTTGATGCGTTTAAAAAGTCGCTTAAAAAGGATTTTTCTTGCTACTTTTGGCTATATCCATAATTGTTTCAGGCTTACTTCACCGGAATGAATGAAAATATGGCTTAAGGCATTACACTATTTCATTAATGTCACCTTGCACGCTTTCAGGTGTTTTATGTTTTAGATTCATCTTACTATCCAGATTGTGCATTTGAGCCAGGCAAAATGTTGTTCGCTAACCACTGTAAGGATCTTCACCATGGAGATGTATCTTAAAAGAATGAAAGACGAATGGGTCGCGCTGGTTGAACAGACCGACCCTCACATTCGCAGACTCGCTTCTGAGATAGCGATCGCCCATGCCCATGCTTTAAGCATTGAGTTTTATCGTATTGTTCTCGCCGATCCGCATGCTGAGGAGTTTTTGAGTAATGAACAGGTTGAGCGCCAACTCAAAAGCGCACTTGAAAAGTGGATTGTGGATGTGCTCTCCAGTGAAGTCGACAATATTGATGAACTGATAAAAATACAGCATACGGTAGCTGAAGTGCATGCGCGTATTGGTATTCCGGTGGAACTGGTTGAAATGGGTTTTCGCGTACTGAAGAAAATTCTCTATCCGATCATCATTGACAGCCACCATGAAGCGACACATAAGCTGCTTGTCTACCACTTCTCCATTAACAGTATTGATCTGGCGATGGAAGTCATGTCCAGAGCCTTCTCCTTTAGTGAAAGTACCGCAGCAAAAGAAGATGAAAACTACCGTATTTTTTCTTTGCTGGAAAACGCAGAAGAAGAGAAAGAGCGTCAAATCGCCGCGTTACTGTCGTGGGAAATGGACATTATCTATAAGGTCTTACTCGACTCCGATCTCGGCAACAGCCTGCCGCTAAGCCAGGCGGATTTTGGTTTGTGGTTTAATCATAAAGGACGTCATTATTTCAGTGGTATTGCGGAAGTCGGTCACATCTCACGACTGATTCAGGACTTTGACGGCGTGTTTCA
>NZ_JBFWLF010000318.1:0-5109 GCF_050252275.1 Citrobacter sp.
CTTCTTTCACATCCATCGCCAGATCAAACGAGTGCAGACGCGCCTGATGGTCAAAAATCTGCCCGTTGACCATGATCTCGTCCGCCTGGGTTTCACGCAGAATAGACTCCAGTCCGTGGCGTACTTTCGTTTTATCACCCACCAGCGACATGCTCAGCGCCTGTTGCACACCATACTGTTCTGACGGCGACCAGAACTGATCCATATTTTGAATCGGCGCCGGGAGTTGGCCCGTTTCGCCACGCCGCAACTTGACGAAAGCCTGCTGCATCGAGGTGAAAAGATACTCTGCATCACGGTTACTGTCGGCGGCAATGATGTTGATGCACACCATTGCATACGGTTTTTCCAGCCGCGCGGATGGCCGGAACTGCGTGCGGTACAGATGCAGCGCCTGGAACAGCATATCCGGTGCGAAGTGGGAGGCAAAAGCAAACGGCAGGCCAAGCTGTGCGGCTAACTGCGCGCTATAGAGGCTGGAACCTAACAGCCAGACCGGGATCTTCTCGCCGTAGCCAGGCACCGGGCGCACCTGCGGATTTGGATCGCGTGCGTCAAACCAGTCCACCAGCTCAGCGACGTCGCGAGGGAACTTATCGATATCGCCGCCCATATGGCGACGCAGGGCTCGCATTGTCGGCTGGTCGCTGCCCGGCGCGCGGCCCAGGCCGAGATCAATGCGTCCCGGATAGAGCGTATTCAACGTACCGAACTGCTCGGCAATGACCAGCGGTGAGTGATTGGGAAGCATGACGCCGCCGGAACCGAGGTGCAAAGTCCGGGTGTTGGCGGCCAGATAGCCGATCAGTACCGACGTTGCTGCACTGGCGATACCGGTCATGTTGTGGTGTTCCGCCAGCCAGTAGCGGTGGTAGCCTCGTTTTTCCGCGAGGCGGGCGAGATCCAGCGAGTGCGAGAACGCCTCTTTTGCTGAAGATCCGTCAGGAATCGGTGCCAGATCCAGCACCGAGAAAGGAATGGTTTTGTCAGTCATAACGGCTCACTTTGTTACCAGTTAATCTTTTCATACTGCATTAAAGATTAGTTAATGTTGTTAACAAAGTGAGCTATTTATCAGGACTGCAGTTCGAGACCCGCCAGCCGTTTCCAGTAGCCATTGCAGTCGCTGTGCGCGGTAAGCGGCAACGGCGCGTGCCCCGTTTCGTTGGCGCGGAAGGCGTCAAGCATCGCGAATGTCTCGGTTCCCAGCGGTGACAGACGCACTATATCCACCAGTCCCTGCATTGACGTCAGTTCGTTCCCCAGATTGTAGATATAGCCGCTCATGGTCTGAATGCCATTGAGGACGAACACCTGTTGATTCTCCTGGGAGAGCACGTCGCGGCCATTCGGGTACTTGATGCAGCAGGTTTCGCATTCATCTTTCGGCCGGTCTTCCGAGCGAGCGGTAAAACAGCGGGCGGAGTAAGCCAGCGGCAGATGCCCGTAGCTCAGGACTTCCACTTCAAACTGCTGGCGAATCCCCAGTTCATCACACTGATTGAGCAGGTTCACCAGCCAGTCGCGGGACAGTTCTACTGGCATGCACCAGCGCACCATTCCGTGTTTAAGCAGCAGGCGCAGCGTGACCGCGTTGTAGCAGTTCAGCGCGTGTCCGGCGACAAATGGGAGTTTGCGGTCGGCGCACATATTCACCACGCCAAGATCGCTGGCCTCCAGCAAAAAGTCGCCGTTTTCGACATAGCGCTTCAGCTCATTCAGCTCAGAAGAGGCTTGTACCAGCGCCAGCGTTGAAAGTACCACCTGCTTACCGCTACCGGCGAGCGACTTCGCCATATCCAGCCAGTCGCCGACTTTCGTGGCGCGGCGTTTGCTGCACACCGCTTCACCGAGATAGATAACATCCGCGCTGCTGGCAGCGGCCTGCTGATAAAAGTCTTCCAGCGTCTCTTTCGGCCAGTAGTAAAGCACCGGCCCTAAGGAATATTTCATTGCTTTTCTCACTGCCATTTACGGTGATACGCGCCAAGCGTCGTCTGAGTGCCTTCGGACATCGCGCCGAGCGTCTCCATCCAGGCTGCTTGCGGCGTATAGTTTTGCGGGTCGGCCACACAGCGGTCGATCGCCTGACGCCACACTTTCGCGACCTGGCTGACATAGGCCGGGCTGCGCTGACGGCCTTCGATTTTCACCGAGGCAATATTCGCCGCCAGTAGTTCCGGCAGCAGTTCCAGCGTGTTCAGGCTGGTTGGTTCTTCCAGTGCGTGGTAACGCTCACCGTCAACCAGGTAACGCCCTTTACACAGCGTCGGATAACCGGCGTTTTCCCCATCCTGATAGCGGTCGATCAACACTTCATTCAGACGAGATTCCAGCCCCTGTGGTGTCTGTTGCCAGCGTACAAAGCGGGCAGGGGAACAGGCGCCTACTGTATTAGGAGATTCACCGGTTAACCAGGACGAGAGATAACAGCGACCTTCCGCCATAATGCATAAACTGCCGAAAGCAAAAACTTCCAGCGGCACCGGCGTCACGCGGGCAAGCTGTTTCACCTGATGAATCGAGAGCACGCGTGGCAGGACGACGCGGGCAACGTCAAAATTGCGGTGATAAAAGTTGATCGCTTCTTCATTTGTTGCCGAAGCCTGAACAGAGACATGGCGCTCAATATGCGGATAACGAACTGCGGCATACTCAAGCATCGCGAGATCGGCAAGGATCAGCGCATCCGCACCCAGTTGCGCAGCCATATCCACCGCGCGCTGCCAGCGGGCATAACCATCTGGATGCGCAAAGGTGTTAATGGCGATGTGCAATTTGCGGCGGTGTTGATGGACAAAACTCACCGCCTCCTGCAATTTCTTCTCGGTAAAGTTAAGGCCGGCGAAGTGGCGGGCGTTGGTATCATCTTTAAGCCCGATATAAACAGCATCAGCGCCGTTTTCGATGGCCGCCTTAAGCGCCGGGAGATTTCCGGCAGGGCAGAGCAGCTCCATAATTTATCCTGAAGATTGCGCCGCCTGGGACGCATAATTGTTAACGAACAAGGATTTTAGTTAACCTTGCTGCGACAATTTTTGATTTAAGGCAGTTAAAGTCGTATTGATATCAGTAATAAAGAGGTAGAGATTTCGTACGCAATTGTTGATTTACGCCGCTATGTCGTTTATCTGATATGGCAAAATAGCAGGATAATTGAAACAGGGAGTAAAGCTCGTGTTAGATAAGCTGCGTTCACGCTTAGTACATTTCGGTCCGTCTCTGATGAGTGTGCCAGTTAAACTGACGCCCTTTGCACTGCAACGCCAGGTTCTGCAACAGGTCCTGAGCTGGCAGTTTCGCCAGGCCCTGGCAGACGGTGAACTGGAATTCCTGGAGGGCCGTTGGTTAAGCATTACGGTTCGCGATATCGGCCTGAAGTGGTATACCTCGGTCGAGAATGACAAACTGATCGTCTGCGAGGATGCGCAAGCCGACGTGAGTTTTAGCGCTGATGCCAGCGATCTGTTGATGATCGCTGCACGTAAGCAGGATCCGGATACGCTCTTCTTCCAGCGCCGTCTGGTGATCGAAGGGGATACGGAGTTAGGGTTGTATGTGAAAAACCTGATGGATGCCATTGACCTGGAGCAGATGCCCAAAGCGTTGCGCGTTATGCTGCTGCAACTGGCGGATTTTGTTGAGGCGGGTATGAAATACTCGCCAGAAACCAAACAAACATCGGTAGGTGAACCATGCTGATTCGAGTAGAAATTCCCATTGACGCCCCCGGCATTGATGCCCTGCTGCGTCGTTCATTCGAAAGCGATGCGGAAGCGAAACTGGTTCACGACCTACGTGAAGATGGTTTTCTGACGCTCGGTCTGGTCGCCACCGACGATGAAGGTCAGGTGGTGGGTTATGTGGCATTCAGCCCCGTCGACGTGCAGGGCGAAGATCTGCAGTGGGTTGGTATGGCACCGCTGGCGGTAGACGAAAACTATCGTGGACAAGGTCTGGCCCGCCAACTGGTTTATGAAGGACTGGATTCACTCAATGAATTTGGCTATGCCGCCGTGGTCACCCTGGGCGATCCGGCACTGTACAGCCGTTTTGGTTTCGAACTGGCGGCCCACCACGATCTGCATTGCCGCTGGCCAGGCACGGAAAGTGCGTTCCAGGTGCATCGCTTAGCGGATGATGCACTAAGCGGCGTCACGGGACTGGTCGAGTATCACGATCACTTTAATCGTTTTTAAGCGTCGGGGTTTGCAGGTCATTCAGTAATGCTGCAAACCCTTCGCCTTCTGCGACAAGTCGCTCTTTCTGCCGCTTGGTGAGGCGTTTGACCCGGTATTCTGCGCGTAGCGCCAGTGAACGGTCGCCAACCGGCGCGGAAAATGCCAGCGTCAGTTCCCCTTTCCCCCGTAGCGCTTTCGCGCCTTTACCACATTGATGCTGCTGGTAGCGGCGTGCCACGTCGGTCGTGATCCCGGTATACAGGGCATTGTCGGCGGTGCGGATCAGATAAAGATACCAGGGTGTCATCGTGGCCTTCGGCGTGTTACGTTTCTGTCATCCAGTATAAAAGAGAACCGAGATGGAAACACTCACTGCGATCAGTCGTTGGCTGGCGAAACAACACGTTGTGACCTGGTGCGTGCATCGCGAAGGTGAACTGTGGTGTGCAAATGCGTTTTACCTTTTCGACGCCAAAAAGGTCGTTTTTTATGTGCTGACGGAAGAGAAAACGCGTCATGCGCAGATGTCCGGACCGCGAGCGCCCGTTGCCGGAACGGTAAATGGTCAACCGAAAACGGTCGCATTGATTCGCGGCGTGCAGTTTAAAGGCGAGATTCGTCAACTGACCGGGGAAGAAAGCGACGCGGCACGACAGGCCTATCTTCGCCGCTTCCCGGTTGCCAGAATGCTGTCCGCGCCGGTATGGGAAATCCGCGTGGATGAACTCAAGTTCACCGACAACACCCTGGGTTTTGGCAAAAAATTAGTGTGGTTACGTCAGTCAGGCACCGAGGATGCGTAATGCTTCGCGATTGAACGCCGGCAGATCGTCAGGGGTACGACTGGTCACCAGTTGGTCTTTATCTACCACCACTTCCTGATCGTAAAATTCTGCACCGGCGTTTTTCACGTCGATAATGATCGGTT
>NZ_JBFWLF010000319.1:0-5073 GCF_050252275.1 Citrobacter sp.
ATCAATATTACAGAATGAATTCACCCGCACGCGCGGGAACAGAACGGACTGCACTACGACGGAACCGGAAATAATACAGCCGCCCGAAACCAGTGAGTTCAGCGTCATGCCGTGGCTTCCCGAGCGGTCCTGCACAAATTTCGCCGGCGGTAGCGATTCCATGTGGGTGCGAATCGGCCAGTTCTGATCGTACATATCCAGTTCCGGGGTCACGGATGCCAGATCGAGGTTTGCTTTCCAGTAGGCTTCCAGCGTTCCGACGTCACGCCAGTACGGCTCGGATTCAGGATCCGACTGAACGCAGGACAACGGGAAAGGATGTGCATAAGCCATGCCAGCTTTGGTGACTGTCGGAATAATATCTTTGCCGAAGTCATGGCTTGAACCTTCGTCGCTGTCATCCTTTTCCAGCAACTCATAAAGGTAATCAGCATCAAAAATGTAGATCCCCATGCTGGCGAGCGATTTCGTGGCATCGCCTGGCATGGCGGGTGGGTTCGCCGGTTTTTCCACGAACTCAATAATCTTATCGTTTTCATCAACCGCCATTACGCCGAACGCGCTGGCCTCTTCGATCGGCACCGGCATACAGGCGACGGTGCAGCGCGCGCCTTTCTCGACGTGGTCGATCAGCATGCGGGAGTAATCTTGCTTATAGATATGGTCACCCGCCAGGATCACCACATATTCCGCCTTATAGCGACGTATGATATCCAGGTTCTGCGTCACCGCATCTGCCGTGCCGCGATACCAGTTTTCGCCCTGCATTCTTTGTTGAGCAGGCAGCAAATCGACAAACTCATTCATCTCCTCGCTGAAGAACGACCAACCACGCTGAATATGCTGTACCAGAGTGTGAGATTGATATTGCGTGATAACGCCAATACGGCGGATCCCGGAGTTAAGACAGTTGGATAACGCAAAATCAATAATGCGAAACTTACCACCAAAGTGAACGGCCGGTTTTGCACGTTTGTTGGTTAAATCTTTCAGACGAGTGCCACGTCCGCCCGCCAGAATCAGGGCAACCGATTTCAACGGCAACTGGCGCGCCAACATTAAACGATCATTCTTCTCTAAACTCACCATGACTAACTCCTTTTTGATCATCTCTGGAACACACACAGTCCGTGCGCAGGTCCCGGCCAGACAGCCGTAATTACCGGATTATCCTCTCCGGCAAACGGGGGAACAGCGCGCCATTCCCCTTCAGGTAAAACAATTTCAGCAGTATCAAGCGCAGCATTGATGGCAATAAGAAAACGATCCGACAGCAGGATTTGCATCTGCATTGGCCCGTTTTGCCATTCATCCGCACTCAGTGGTTGCGCGTAGCGATTAAGCCAGCGCACGTTGCCATCTCCCTCTTCCCACCAGTAGTCTCCCACCAGCGCCGGGATTTGCTGGCGCAGTTTGATTAATGCGGCGGTAAAATCGATTAATCCCTCGCTCGCCTGCGACCAGTCCAGCCAGGTCAACGCATTGTCCTGGCAATAGGCGTTGTTGTTGCCATGCTGACTGTGTCCGTGTTCATCACCGGCCAGCAACATGGGCGTTCCCTGAGATAGTAAAAGCGTCGTCAGCAACGCATGAATGCTGTCGCGGCGACGTTCGACGACCTCCAGAGTGCCGCCTAATCCTTCTTTACCATGATTATTGCTATGGTTATTGTCGGTTCCGTCCCGATTTTCCTCTCCGTTTGCCTCATTGTGTTTCTGATTGAAACAAACGCAGTCTCTGAGCGTAAAACCGTCATGTGCGGTGACCAGATTGACGGAAGCGGAAGGTTTGCGCCCATCGCGCTTAAACACGTCGCTGGAGGCCGCAAAACGCCCGGCAAACTCGCCGAGCGACACATTGCGCTGTAGCCAGAAGCGGCGTGACGCATCGCGAAAATGATCGTTCCACTCCGCGAACGGTGCGGGGAAATTCCCCACCTGATACCCGCCGGCCCCGATATCCCAGGGTTCAGCGATAAGCTTAACGCCGGACAGCACCGGGCACTGTTTGATGGCGGTAAACAACGGCGCATCCTGGCTAAACGCCGGCGTACGCCCCATCACCGATGCCAGATCAAAACGAAAACCATCGACATGGCAGGTTTCAACCCAGTAACGCAGGCATTCAAGGGCATACTCCACCACGCAAGGATGGCTGAGATTGAGCGTGTTACCGCAACCGGTCCAGTTGTGATAATCGCCATCTTCTCTGATCCAATAATAGCTACGGTTGTCGATTCCGCGCAGGGAGATGAGCGGCCCGTCCCGATCCAGCTCAGCGCTGTGGTTGAGTACAATGTCGAGAATGACCTCAATGCCGGCATTGTGCAGCGCCTTAACGGCATCGCGAAATTCATCCAGCGCCGTCTCTGGCGAGCATGCATAGGCTGGATGCAGCGCAAACAACGCGACGGGGTTGTAGCCCCAATAGTTTGACAACCCCAGCCGTTGTAAACGCGGTTCACTGGCGAAATGCGCCACGGGCAACAATTCCAGTGCGGTAATCCCCAAATGCTTCAGATAATCGATCATCACCGGATGACCAAGCGCGTGGTACGTGCCGCGAATCTCTGCCGGGATTTGCGGATGCAGGTAGGTTAAACCTTTGACATGTGCCTCATAGATGACGGTATTGCCCCACGGCGTGCGCGGCGGGGCATCGTCTTCCCAGTCATAGCGATCGACGGTCACCACGCACTTCGGCGCAATGGCGACGTTATCACGATGATCCGGCTGGTCATAACCCGCATGCATCAGCGGGTCATCTTTCAGGTCGCCCTCTACGCGACGCGCGCAGGGATCAATCAGCAGCTTAGCCGGATTAAACCAGTGACCCTGCGCTGGCTGCCACGGCCCATGCACGCGGTAGCCATAACGCAGACCGGGACGGGCGTCGGCCAGATAGCCGTGCCAGACATCTCCGGTGCGCGCTGGCAGGTCGTAGCGCTGCTCATTGCCCGACGCGTCATACACACACAGCTCAACGCGCTCGGCATGGGCGGAAAAGAGCGTGAAATTCACGCCATGTCCGTCATACGTTGCGCCATGCGGTGTGGCGTTACCGGCAACCAGTTGCGTCATTCCGCCTCCCGAACCAGCCAGATTGTCGACAGCGGCGGCAGCGTCAGACTCAGGGATTGCGGGCGTCCGTGGCTGGAAATCTCATCGGTATGGACCGCCCCGCCGTTCCCGGCATTGCTGCCGTGATAGTGCATCGAGTCAGTATTGAGAATTTCGCGCCATTTACCCGGCTGATTGACGCCAAAGCGGTAACCGTGACGCGGCACCGGCGTGAAGTTGCTGGCGACGATAATTTCGTTCCCGACCTTATCGCGACGGACAAAAATCAGTACTGAACGTTCTTTATCATCGACAACCAGCCATTCGAAGCCGTAAGGGTCAAAGTCGAGCTCATGTAACGCTTTGTGGTGACGATAGGTCAGGTTGAGGTCGCGCACCAGACGCTGCACACCGTGGTGCCAGTTGTCGCCACCTTCCAGCAAATGCCAGTCAAGGCTGGCGTCATGATTCCACTCGCGCCCCTGAGCGAATTCGTTGCCCATAAACAGCAGTTTTTTACCCGGGAAGGCCCACATCCAGCCATAGTAAGCGCGCAGGTTGGCAAATTTCTGCCACGCGTCGCCCGGCATGCGGTCGAGAATCGATTTCTTACCGTGGACCACTTCGTCATGCGACAACGGCAGAACGAAGTTTTCGGTATAGTTGTAGAGCATGCCGAAGGTCAGCTTATCGTGATGATATTGACGATAAACCGGATCCAGCTTCATGTAATCGAGGGTGTCGTGCATCCAGCCAAGGTTCCACTTGTACCAGAAACCCAGGCCGCCCATATCCTGCGGTCGGGAGACGCCCGCGAAATCCGTCGACTCTTCCGCCATGCTCACCGCCCCCGGCACCTGCTCACCGAGAATGCGGTTGGTATTGCGTAAAAACTCAATCGCTTCCAGATTCTCGCGGCCGCCGAATTCATTCGGGATCCACTCGCCCTCTTTGCGACTGTAATCGCGATAAATCATCGACGCCACGGCATCCACGCGCAGGGCGTCAATACCAAAGCGTTCAATCCAGTACAGGGCGTTGCCCACCAGATAGTTACTGACTTCACGACGACCGTAGTTGTAGATCAGCGTGTTCCAGTCCTGGTGATACCCTTCGCGCGGGTCGCTATGCTCGTACAGTTTGGTGCCATCGAACTCCGCGAGAGCAAAATCATCCGACGGAAAATGGCCCGGCACCCAGTCAAGGATGACGTTCAAGCCCGCCTGATGCGCGGCGTTCACGAAATAACGGAAATCATCGCGCGTGCCAAAACGACGCGTTGGCGCATAAAGTCCCGTTGGCTGATAACCCCAACTGCCGTCAAACGGATGCTCATTCACCGGCAGCAGTTCGAGATGGGTAAAGCCCATCCATTTCACGTACGGGATGAGCTGGTCAGCCAGCTCGCGATAGCTCAGCCAGAAGTTGTTGTCGGTATGGCGACGCCATGAACCCAGATGGACTTCATAAATGGAGATTGGCGCGTCAAACTGGTTCGCTTTTTTGCGCGCCTCGGTCTGTTCCACTTTTTCGGGCAGACCGCAAATGAGCGAGGCCGTTTCCGGACGCATCTGTGCTTCAAAGGCGTAAGGGTCGGCTTTCACCCGCAGATTACCGTTGGCGTCGATCATCTCATATTTGTAGAGCTGACCATGCTGTGCGCCGGGGATAAACAGTTCCCAGATGCCGCTTTCTTTGCGCAGACGCATCGGGTGACGGCGACCATCCCAGAAGTTAAATTGTCCGACTACGGAAACGCGGCGCGCGTTCGGCGCCCAGACGGAGAAACGCGTCCCCGTGACGCCATCCATGGTGTCCGCGTGCGCCCCCAGCGTTTCATACGGACGCAAATGGGTGCCTTCCGACAGCAGCCAGGCATCCATATCCTGAATAAGAGGACCAAAACGGTAGGGATCATCAATCAGATTTTGCTGGCCGTGCCAGACAACAGCGAGCTGGTAGCGAAAAGGATTTTTACGGCGAGGTAATACACCGCTGAAAAAACCGCGTGAGT
>NZ_JBFWLF010000320.1:0-5064 GCF_050252275.1 Citrobacter sp.
ATGGTGACAGGAGAGAACGCCAAAGACGCGGTCATCGGTCAGATTACGCGCCAACAATTCATGCAGCGCCTGCTCATCACGTCGCGCGGATTCAACATTAATCACTACGGTGGCGTTTAGCGCGGCGAGGAGGTGTTGCTCCAGCTCATCCAGTCGCACACCCGGATAACAATCAATAACCAGTACGGTTTTAGGTGATTCAGAAACCCGGCTGCGAAGTACCGAATGGACCGACGCCCAGCCTTGCCAGGCCTCGTCGTCATAGCCCTGAACATAAACCTCAGGGAATTTATTATAGGTTGTACGCATTTTCTCTCTCCGTGTTGGCTAATTAAAGATTAATCGATTAACCTTATTTTCATAGGGTGGTTAACGCGATTAACCCGCCATAATCAAAAACCAGGGCGGTAAAAAGCTCATCAGCGTGATGAGAATCACACGTACTGGCACATTAATGAGGTTATTCGATTAACTTTTGCGAGAAACAGGAGAAGTCATGACAACCATTACCCTGGCGCAGGTTGCGGAACGCGCAGGCGTCTCCACTGCGACCGTGTCGATGGTACTGCGTAATCGGGGGCGTATTTCACAGGCAACGCGTGAACGCGTACTTAAAGCGCTGGATGATTCTGGCTATGTCTATAACCAGACCGCAGCGAATTTGCGTAATCGCAGCAGCAATCAGGTCGGGCTCTTGTTGCATGATATTACTAACCCATTTTATGGCGAGATGACGGCGGGGCTCAGTCATGAAATGGAGCGGCACGATCTGCTGTTGTTTCTGGCGAACAGCGAAGAGTCCGGCGAGCGCCAGCAAAAGTTTGTTGATTCCCTGATGCGCAATAACGCCTGCGGTATGGTGCTCTGCGCGGCGCGGGAAACACCGACCTCGTTCTTTGAAGCGCTTAAACGGCGTAATATTCCCGCTATCATGGTGGTTCGCCCGCTTAGCGATCCGGACTTTGATTTTGTCGGCACCGATAATTTTCTCGGGACGCAAATGGCAACGACCCATTTAGTTAAACTGGGGCACAAAAATATCGCCTTCATCGGCGGCAGCCCGAATTCAGGGAGCCGGGCGCAGCGCATTGGCGGATTTACCAGCACACTACTGGAATATGGCATTTCACCGAATCCACAGTGGATCGTTGCCACTCAGGCCAGCCAGATTGATGGCGCGAAAGTGGCGGAGTCTCTGCTGATGCAACATCCACAAATTACTGCCGCGGTGTGTTATCAGGATATTGTGGCATTGGGGGTAATGCAGGCGCTACGTAAAATGGGGCGTGAACCCGGGCGCGACTTTGCATTAGTCGGGTTCGATGATATTACCGAAGCGGCGTTGGTTCAGCCTGCGCTGACCACCGTGTCGGTCGCGGCAAAAGAGATTGGTCGTAAGGCGGGAGAGTTACTTTACAGTCGTATTCAGGGGAATGATGAGCCGGCGAAACGCATTATTCTGCCTCCGGCACTGGTGGTCAGAGAATCATGTGGTTTTCGCTGATCGTCATGTCTTTTACTGATATCTCTCGCTGTTTATCATTAAATTCTAATTATCGACGTTTTTGGCTAGCGGCATGACGACGTGCTGGTTAATCTGAAAACGATTTACATCATTTTAACGTAAGAGAATAACTATGCATGATGCACAGGTCCGTGTCGCGATAGCGGGCGCGGGTGGCCGTATGGGCCGCCAGTTAATTCAGGCAGCGCTGCAGATGGATGGCGTTGCGCTTGGTGCGGCGCTTGAGCGCGAGGGATCGTCACTGCTGGGCAGCGATGCCGGAGAACTGGCGGGTGTCGGGAAAACCGCCGTTACCGTGCAAAGTCGCCTTGAGGCAGTAAAAGATGATTTCGATGTGTTCATCGATTTTACCCGTCCGGAAGGCACGCTGAATCATCTGGCGTTTTGTCGTCAGCATGGCAAAGGGATGGTCATTGGCACTACCGGTTTTGACGATGCGGGAAAACAGGCGATTCGCGATGCCGCGCAGGACATAGGCATTGTCTTCGCGGCGAACTTTAGCGTCGGTGTCAACGTGATGCTTAAGCTGCTGGAAAAGGCGGCGAAGGTGATGGGCGACTATACCGATATTGAAATCATTGAAGCGCACCACCGCCATAAAGTTGATGCGCCGTCAGGCACCGCGCTGGCGATGGGGGAGGCGATTGCCCATGCGCTGGATAAAGATCTAAAAGAATGCGCCGTCTACAGTCGCGAAGGCTACACCGGCGAACGCGTGCCGGGAACAATTGGCTTTGCCACCGTCCGCGCCGGGGACATTGTGGGCGAACATACCGCTATGTTTGCCGATATCGGCGAACGTGTCGAAATCACTCACAAAGCGTCCAGCCGTATGACTTTTGCCAATGGTGCGGTGAGATCGGCACTTTGGGTTAGTGCAAAGAAAAATGGTCTTTTTGATATGCGAGATGTCCTTGATCTCAACAATTTATAGTTAATTATTACCTTTCGTGATGTGGTTATTGTAATCTCAATGCATTGATTACATGGGGCAATATTTTTATTGCCCTTTTATTTTACCTGTTACGGATTGTTTCCATTACAAATGGCGTAAAAATCTATCTTTTCTCTCTTTATTACGTTGCCTGAATGTAAATTTTGACCAAGTGGTCCACTTTTTCGAAGCCTGAGACTATTTTCTACGCATAATTGTTCACGCAAGCGTTTTCCTGCCAGGGTTGGGTGATCTTTTTGCCTGTTAAATCCGTTGATTTCATCCTGAGTCGCAAAAGAATATAAAAAATACCGCCTTTAAGTTGACTTTTGCCTGCCTTATCTCCAGAATGCCGCCGTTTGCCAGAAATCCACGGGTAAGCAAATTTGCATTGATTCATGCTATGCGAATGCATTAATATGCAAATAAAGTGAGTGAATATTCTCTGGAGGGTGTTTTGATTAAGTCAGCGCTATTGGTTCTGGAAGACGGAACCCAGTTTCACGGTCGGGCCATAGGGGCAACAGGTTCGGCGGTTGGGGAAGTCGTTTTCAATACTTCAATGACCGGTTATCAAGAAATCCTCACTGATCCTTCCTATTCCCGCCAAATCGTTACTCTTACTTATCCCCATATCGGTAATGTCGGCACCAATGCCGCCGATGAAGAATCCTCCCAGGTCCATGCGCAAGGCCTTGTCATTCGTGACCTGCCGCTGATTGCCAGCAACTTTCGCAATACCGAAGACCTCTCTTCTTACCTGAAACGCCATAACATTGTGGCGATTGCCGATATCGATACCCGTAAGCTGACGCGTCTGCTGCGCGAGAAAGGGGCGCAAAACGGTTGCATTATCGCGGGCGATAACCCGAATGCGGCGCTGGCGCTGGAAAAAGCGAAAGCCTTCCCGGGCCTGAACGGCATGGATCTTGCCAAAGAAGTGACCACCACGGAATCTTACAGCTGGACCCAGGGGAGCTGGACGCTGGCGGGCGACCTGCCGGAAGCAAAGAAAGAAGACGAACTGCCGTTCCATGTTGTCGCCTATGACTTTGGCGCCAAGCGCAACATTTTGCGCATGCTGGTGGACAGAGGCTGTCGCCTGACGGTTGTCCCGGCAAAAACGTCGGCAGAAGATGTGCTGAAGATGAATCCGGACGGGATCTTCCTGTCGAACGGCCCTGGTGACCCGGCGCCATGCGATTACGCTATCGACGCAATTCAGAAATTCCTCCAGACCGATATTCCGGTGTTTGGCATCTGCTTAGGACATCAGCTGCTGGCGCTGGCGAGTGGGGCAAAAACCGTGAAGATGAAATTCGGTCACCACGGTGGCAACCATCCGGTCAAAGATATCGACAACAATACGGTGATGATTACGGCACAGAACCACGGCTTTGCGGTGGATGAAGCGTCCATGCCGGCCAATCTGCGCGTGACCCACAAGTCGCTGTTCGATGGCACCCTGCAAGGGATTCATCGCACCGACAAACCGGCATTCAGCTTCCAGGGCCACCCGGAAGCGAGCCCGGGTCCTCACGATGCCGCGCCATTGTTCGACCACTTTATCGAGTTAATTGAGCTTTACCGTCAGTCCGCGAAATAATCAGGAGTTAAGAGAGCCATGCCAAAACGTACAGACATAAAAAGTATCCTGATTCTGGGCGCGGGTCCGATTGTTATCGGTCAGGCGTGTGAGTTTGACTACTCCGGCGCGCAGGCGTGTAAAGCGCTGCGTGAAGAGGGGTACCGCGTCATTCTGGTGAACTCCAACCCCGCGACCATCATGACCGACCCGGAAATGGCCGATGCGACCTACATCGAGCCGATTCACTGGGAAGTCGTGCGCAAGATTATTGAGAAAGAGCGCCCGGACGCGGTGCTGCCGACCATGGGCGGTCAGACGGCGCTGAACTGTGCGCTGGAACTGGAGCGCCAGGGCGTGCTGGCCGAATTCGGTGTGACCATGATTGGTGCGACCGCCGATGCGATTGATAAAGCCGAAGACCGTCGTCGCTTCGATATCGCGATGAAGAAAATCGGTCTCGACACCGCGCGTTCGGGCATTGCCCATACGATGGAAGAGGCGCTGGCGGTAGCGGCTGACGTCGGCTATCCGTGCATCATCCGCCCGTCCTTTACCATGGGCGGCACCGGCGGCGGTATCGCCTACAACCGCGAAGAGTTTGAAGAAATTTGTACTCGCGGCCTGGATCTCTCCCCAACTAACGAGCTGCTGATTGATGAATCGCTGATTGGCTGGAAAGAGTACGAGATGGAAGTGGTGCGTGATAAAAACGACAACTGCATCATCGTCTGCTCTATTGAGAACTTCGACGCCATGGGCATTCACACCGGTGACTCCATCACTGTGGCACCGGCCCAGACGCTGACCGACAAAGAATATCAAATCATGCGTAACGCCTCGATGGCGGTACTGCGTGAAATCGGCGTAGAAACCGGCGGTTCAAACGTGCAGTTCGCGGTGAACCCGAAAAACGGTCGCCTGATTGTGATCGAAATGAACCCGCGCGTATCCCGTTCCTCCGCGCTGGCAGCAAAAGCCACCGGCATCCCGATAGCGAAAGTGGCGGCGAAACATGCG
>NZ_JBFWLF010000321.1:0-5014 GCF_050252275.1 Citrobacter sp.
AGGATACCAGCCGTACACTCGAAGAAGAGGAGATTGCCGCTACCGTCGCCAAATGTGTAGAGGCATTAAAAGAGCGATTCCAGGCATCATTGAGGGATTGAACCTATGGCGCTTACAAAAGCTGAAATGTCAGAATATCTGTTTGATAAGCTTGGGCTTAGCAAGCGGGATGCCAAAGAACTGGTCGAACTGTTTTTCGAAGAGATCCGTCGTGCTCTGGAAAACGGTGAGCAGGTAAAACTCTCTGGTTTTGGTAACTTCGATCTGCGTGATAAGAATCAACGTCCGGGACGTAACCCGAAAACGGGCGAAGATATTCCCATTACAGCACGGCGCGTGGTGACCTTCAGACCCGGACAGAAGTTAAAGAGCCGAGTCGAAAACGCTTCGCCCAAAGATGAGTAATCAGATCTAACCAAAAAGGCCGCTTTTGCGGCCTTTTTTCTTTTCTGCGGGGGTATCGCACCGTAGAATCAATGACATCCTTTTCAGTTGAACGGAAATCATGCTGACTTTTGCCCGTCAACAACAGCGACAACATGTGCGCTGGATCCTGAGTCTGTCGGTACTGATGTTACTGACACTGTGGTTGAGCCTGTGCGCTGGAGAGCAGTGGATATCGCCCGCTGACTGGCTGACGCCCCGTGGCGAACTCTTTGTCTGGCAAATTCGCCTTCCGCGCGCGCTGGCGGTTCTGCTGGTGGGCGCGGCGCTGGCTTTGTCCGGCGCAGTGATGCAGGCGCTGTTTGAAAACCCGCTCGCGGAGCCGGGGTTGCTCGGCGTCTCCAACGGTGCGGGCGTGGGGCTTATCGCCGCCGTGCTGCTGGGGAAGGGCATACTGCCGCACTGGGCGCTTGGACTGTGCGCGATTGCCGGTGCGCTGGTCATCACGTTGATCCTCCTGCGTTTTGCCCGTCGTCATCTTTCGACCAGCCGCCTGCTGCTTGCCGGCGTGGCGCTGGGGATTATCTGTAGCGCGCTGATGACCTGGGCCATCTATTTTTCTACCTCATTCGATCTGCGTCAGTTGATGTACTGGATGATGGGGGGATTCGGTGGCGTTAACTGGGAGCAGTCCTGGCTGATGCTGGCCCTGATTCCGGTGCTGGTGTGGATCTGCTGCCAGTCGCAGGCGATGAACATGCTGGCGTTGGGGGAAACCTCTGCCCGACAACTGGGACTCCCCCTGTGGTTCTGGCGAAATCTGTTGGTGGTTGCCACCGGATGGATGGTCGGTGTCAGCGTGGCGCTGGCCGGGGCCATTGGTTTTATTGGCCTGGTCATCCCCCATATTTTACGCCTGTGCGGCTTAACGGACCATCGCGTGCTGTTACCTGCCTGTGCGCTGGCGGGGGCCATTGCGCTACTGCTGGCCGATGTGGTCGCTCGCCTGGCGCTGGCCTCCGCCGAATTGCCGATTGGCGTGGTCACCGCGACGCTCGGCGCACCGGTTTTTATCTGGCTGTTACTCAAAGCCGGACGTTAGGTACGACAAGACAGTCTATGATTAGAAGCTGGTATTTGAATCACTCACGATCCTGGAGAGGTTATGCAAGACTCGATTCTGAACACGGTAGTGACAACGATTGATGGCGAAGTGACCACGCTTGAGAAATACACAGGTAATGTTCTGCTGATTGTTAACGTAGCTTCAAAATGCGGACTTACCCCACAGTATGAGCAACTGGAAAATATTCAGAAAGCGTGGGCCGACCGTGGCTTTATTGTGCTGGGCTTTCCCTGCAATCAGTTCCTTGGGCAGGAACCTGGCAGTGATGACGAGATTAAAACCTGGTGCGCGACGACCTGGGGCGTGACCTTCCCGATGTTCAGCAAGATTGAGGTAAACGGGGAGGGGCGTCATCCGCTGTACCAGAAGCTGATTGAGGCGGCACCGACGGCAGTGGCCCCTGAAGAGAGTGGTTTCTATGAGCGAATGGTCAGCAAAGGGCGTGCGCCGCTCTATCCTGACGATATCCTGTGGAACTTTGAGAAGTTCCTCGTAGGCCGTGATGGCAAGGTGATACAGCGTTTCTCTCCGGATATGACGCCGGAAGATCCGATTGTGATGGAAAGCATCAAACTCGCGTTGGCTAAATAATGTCTTCAGTGATGCAGTTACAGGATGTGGCGGAATCGACCCGGTTAGGGCCTCTGTCCGGTGAGATTCGGGCAGGGGAGATCCTGCATCTTGTGGGGCCGAACGGCGCCGGGAAGAGCACGCTGCTGGCGCGGATGGCAGGGTTAACCAGTGGGACAGGAACGATCGCTCTGGCGGGGACTGAGCTGGCGTTGTGGCCCGCCGCTAAACTTGCCCGCCATCGTGCTTATCTGGCGCAGCAGCAAAATCCGCCCTTCGCGATGCCGGTATGGCACTTCCTGACGCTACATCAGCCAGACAAAACGCGCACGGACCAGTTGATGGCGGTGGCCGAGTCGCTGGGGCTGGCGGACAAACTTGAACGCAATGCGAAGGAGCTCTCAGGCGGGGAATGGCAGCGCGTCCGTCTTGCCGCGGTGATCCTGCAAATCGCGCCAGAGACCAACCCACAGGGACAGCTATTGCTCCTCGATGAGCCCATGAACAGCCTTGATGTCGCGCAGCAAAATGCGCTGGATCGCATTCTGCACCGCTTGTGCCAGCAGGGGATTGCCATCGTGATGAGCAGTCACGACCTGAATCATACCTTGCGCCACGCGCACCGGGCGTGGTTGCTCAAACAGGGGAAACTGCTCGCCAGCGGTCCACGTGATGAAGTGCTGACGCCAGCGCATTTAGCGCAGGCGTATGGTCTGCACTTCCGGCGTCTTGACATCGAAGGTCACAGAATGATTATATCAACCACTTAAACGAAATGGTTTCTTGAAAACCCGCGTAAATACCCGCTATAAGGGGTGAAGAATAAAAATACAGAGGATTCGCCTGAATGCGTTTCTGGTTTCTTTTTTGCACAGCACTGTTGTTGGCCGGATGTAGTAGCCACCGAGCGCCGCCGCCCAATGCCCGGCTCTCTGATTCCATTACCGTGATTGCCGGGTTAAATGATCAACTCCAGACCTGGCGCGGGACGCCCTATCGTTACGGCGGCATGAGTCGCGGTGGTGTGGATTGTTCCGGTTTTGTGCTGATGACCATGCGCGATCAGTTCTCTTTGCAGCTGCCGCGCGAAACCCGTCAACAGGCAAAACTGGGGACGGAAATCGATAAAAACGACTTGTTGCCTGGCGATCTGGTGTTTTTCAAAACCGGGTCGGGAGAGAGCGGTTTACATGTGGGTATTTATGATACTAACGGTCAGTTTATTCATGCCTCAACCAGTCGTGGCGTGATGCGTTCGTCGCTGGATAATGTCTACTGGCGGAAAAACTTTTGGCAGGCGAGACGCATTTAGTCGTAGGGCGTTATTTCGATTGAGGATGTCCCTCGCTTTTATTGCCGAAAAAAGAACAATGCTGGATAAGCGTTTATAATCAGGATAAGCTGAATACTAAGGAACCGGGACTCCGGGTGAAAAGGACAACATGAACATTTTCCTTCTGGCATTAAAAAAGATGGATGACGACATCCTGTGTAATAGGTTGCCGAATCACTCCCTGTATGTGGGACTGCCGTGATGAATGTTTCACTGGATAATGTGTATCATTCTGAACTCTATTTTCAGCCCGCCAGGAATGTACAACGAAAACTTATCGGTTAAAGCGTTATCGCGAACTTTGTCAGTGAAGACGGTGACGTTCGTATCCCAACTGAACTGGTGCTTCCGCGACTTTCTCCCGAAGAACAGTGCCAGTTATTTATCGAAAAGCTGGCGCTGATCGAAACGTGCCAACATTTTTTTATTCTACATAAACTTGTCGCCTGGATTTATATAACCCCGGCAGTTGTACCGTTATTATTAACCAATAGTGAGTGCGTTTCTGCCGTTAAACGGTTTTCGTTTCTCGAACTCATGATAAATGAGAATTTTCCCGAACTGTCTGAAGGCAAAGAGAATAAAACGTTGCATGCGCTGGCTGAACGTTTTCCTCTGGTACTGGCCAATTTCGGCGCAGGGGAAAGTGCCAACAAAGCCATATTCGATGGATTATTTAAACGAATTATCCTCGACCGGAATTTTGTCCATCGTCGGGCCACTCGTCTTTCCTTCGAACCGTTCATGCGCGCCATCCTTACGCAAGTGTCGCCTTATTGCGAATCGCTGATGATCGCCGGTATCGACAGCGAAGCGATGTTGACCCGCGTGACGCCATTCGGTTTTAGCGGTATGCAGGGCGGGCTGTGGCCTGCCGTCACGGCCAGTCAGGTCACCCAATTACTCCACGGATAACCTTTCTGTTTGCTGGTGTTTATGACGGAAATAACCGTCTACACTACAGGCAGGAGGCCCTATGACCCTGTCTTTTACAACCCGCTGGCGCGATGAACTGCCAGCAACATTTACCGCTCTGTCGCCAACACCGCTGAATCACTCGCGACTGATTTGGCACAACGATGCGCTTGCCGAACAACTGGGCATCCCCGATTCCCTTTTTCATCCTGACAGCCCGGTGGGTGTCTGGGGCGGCGAGGCGCTGTTGCCGGGGATGTCTCCGCTGGCGCAGGTCTATAGCGGTCATCAGTTCGGCGTCTGGGCGGGTCAACTGGGTGACGGGCGCGGCATTCTGCTCGGTGAGCAGTTGCTTGCCGATGGCAGCACAATGGACTGGCACCTGAAAGGCGCGGGTTTGACGCCGTATTCGCGCATGGGTGATGGTCGTGCGGTATTGCGCTCCACGATCCGAGAAAGCCTTGCCAGTGAAGCGATGCACTACCTGGGGATACCGACGACCCGGGCGCTGACGATTGTCACCAGTGAAACACCGGTTTACCGCGAAACGGTGGAGGCAGGGGCGATGCTGATGCGACTGGCGCAAAGCCATTTGCGCTTCGGTCATTTTGAGCATTTTTATTACCGTCGCGAGCCGGAAAAAGTTCAGCAACTGGCGGATTTCTCCATTCGTCATTACTGGCCGC
>NZ_JBFWLF010000322.1:0-5011 GCF_050252275.1 Citrobacter sp.
ACTTGAACACAATATTATTGAGCTACAGTCGCACTATTAATGTCATGAAACGTGTGGTCAGGATCTGACCACACGTTAATTCACTTAGCGCGGAGAAACGGTAACCTGACGACCGTTGCTGGCCAGTACGACACGCTGTCCGGCAGAGAAACGTGTATCACCTTGTTTCTGAACAACCATGATGGTGTTGCCATCATCCTTACGGATTTCCAGTTCAACACCCTGCGTTTTGTTCATCGCACCCTGCACGCCTTGTCCGGCGACACCACCGGCGACAGCACCCGCCGCCGTTGCCAGAGAACGACCCGTACCACCACCCACAGTGTTACCCAGGAAGCCACCGAGCACAGCACCACCAATGGCGCCGATCACGTTATCATTATCACCAGCCTGAATTTTTACCGGACGCACGTTTACAATCGTCCCGTAGGTAACGTTCTGAACCTGCTTCGCTTCAGAAGCGGTATAGACATCGCCTGAAAGGCTATCCGTGTTGGCACAACCCACTAAAGATAAGCCAGCCAGTGAAACGATCAGTACACGTTTAATCATTTAAAAATCTCCTGTTCACCATGAAACGCTACCCAAGCATCCCTCATGGTCAAATTATATGGCATTTGCGCGTTTAAGGTCACATGTTCTGTCTGAATGATGCAGAAATCATAATAACAGGCAGCTTAACCAACTTTAAACGAACTATTCAGTGAATTTATTAAATCAACGCGGCGAGGGTGCTTTCGGGAAAAACGTGAATGAAGCGTAGCATTGACTGCGCGTTTATGATGGAGTGTTGGCAAAAAGTCATGCTTAAAAAGGAACATGTATGAAATCGGGCCGTTATATTGGCGTGATGTCAGGCACTAGCCTTGATGGTGTTGATGTCGTACTGGCGACGATAGATGACACGATGGTGGCCCAACAGGGGAGTCTCACCTGGCCGATGCCTGTTTCCCTTAAACAGGCGATTCTCGATATTTGCCAGGGGCAATCTCTGACGCTTTCCCAGTTGGGGCAGTTGGATGTTCGGTTGGGCAAACTGTTTGCCGAGGCGGTCAACGCGCTACTGGCGCAGGAAAAACTGCGTCCGCAAGACATTATCGCTATCGGTTGCCACGGGCAAACGGTGTGGCATGAACCCACCGGCGCGGCGCCGCATACGCTGCAGATCGGCGATAACAATCAAATTGTGGCGCATACCGGAATCACGGTAGTCGGCGATTTCCGTCGTCGTGATATCGCGCTGGGCGGACAGGGCGCGCCACTGGTACCTGCATTTCATCAGGCGCTGCTCGCGCATCCGACCGAGCGAAGAATGGTGCTCAATATTGGCGGCATCGCGAATCTGTCGCTGCTGATTCCAGGGCAGCCCGTGCGTGGATACGACACCGGACCCGGCAATATGCTGATGGATGCCTGGATCTGGCGGCAGTGCGGCAAACCCTATGATAAAGATGCGCAATGGGCCTGCGGTGGGACGGTGATTATTCCGTTGCTACAAACGATGCTCAGCGATCCCTGGTTCTCGCTACCGGCACCGAAAAGCACCGGGCGTGAATACTTCAACTACGGCTGGATTGAACGGCAACTGACGGCGTTCCCGGGGATTGCGCCGCGCGATGTTCAGGCGACGTTGACGGAGCTGACGGCGGTCACCATCTCTGAACAGGTGTTGCTGAGTGGGGGCTGTGAACGTCTGATGGTCTGCGGCGGCGGTAGTCGTAATCCTTTGTTAATGACCCGACTGGCGGGACTGCTGCCGGGAACGGAAGTGACGACCACCGATGAGGCCGGGATCAGCGGCGATGATATGGAAGCGTTGGCATTTGCCTGGCTGGCGTGGCGCACGCTGGCTGGTCTTCCGGGCAATTTGCCCTCGGTGACCGGTGCCTCTGAAGCAAGCATTCTGGGCGCGGTGTTTCCCGCCACCCCACGAACTCAGAGTTAACTGAATTTTTCTTTTGTCTTCTGCCGTTACACTGTGGAGATTAGGAGGGTGCATTCCCCCTCCTGGACCAGGAAAGTCTACAGGATACGTCTATGAAAAAACTGCTACTCATCTGTTTTCCGCTTATGCTCTCTGGTTGTAGCGTCTACAACCAGTTTGTTGAACGTATGCAAACGGATACGCTGGAATACCAGTGTGATGAAAAACCGCTGACGGTAAAATTGAATAATACCCGTCAGGAGGTGAATTTTGTTTATGACAACAAACTGCTTAATCTGAAGCAGGGTATTTCGGCGTCAGGCGCGCGCTATACCGACGGAATCTATGTGTTCTGGTCGAAAGGCGACGGCGCGACCGTCTACAAACGTGACCGTATCGTGCTGAATAACTGCCAGTTACAAAACCCGAAGCGTTGAGATTTCCAGCAGGGCGGCGCACAATAGCGCCACCCACTGACAATCCGTAGCGAACCCCATGTCTGATAACGACGAATTGCAGCAAATCGCGCATCTGCGCCGTGAATACACCAAAGGCGGTCTGCGTCGCCGCGATCTTCCCGCTGAGCCGTTAACGCTTTTCGAACGCTGGCTGGCTCAGGCATGTGACGCCAGACTGGCGGATCCCACCGCCATGGTTGTAGCGACCGTTGACGAAAATGGCCAACCGTATCAGCGTATTGTGTTGCTGAAACACTACGATGAAAGAGGGCTGGTGTTCTATACCAACCTCGGCAGCCGTAAAGCGCATCAAATCGAAAAAAATCCCCGCATCAGCCTGTTGTTTCCCTGGCATATGCTGGAACGTCAAGTGATGGTGACGGGTAAAGCCGAACGCTTATCGACCCTGGAAGTGGTGAAGTATTTCCACAGCCGTCCGCGTGACAGCCAGATTGGCGCCTGGGTCTCGAAACAGTCCAGCCGCATTTCCGCGCGCGGGATCCTCGAAAGTAAATTCTTCGAATTAAAACAGAAATTCCAGCAAGGCGAAGTGCCGCTGCCCAGTTTCTGGGGCGGATTCCGCGTCAGCATAGAACAGATGGAGTTCTGGCAGGGCGGTGAGCACCGACTGCATGACCGCTTTTTATACCAGCGTGAAAATGACGCATGGAAAATTGACCGTCTCGCACCATAAACCCGGAAAATTGTTGCGTTAAGCGCTAGCGCTGTGTGCCCCAGCGCTTTATTCTATAGAGCTTTCGCGTCTGGCGAAAAGTCGTGTACCGGCAAAGGTGCAGTCGTTTTATACATGGAGATTTTGATGGCAAGCAGTAACTTGATTAAACAATTGCAAGAGCGGGGGCTGGTTGCCCAGGTGACGGACGAGGAAGCGTTAGCAGAGCGACTGGCGCAAGGCCCGATCGCGCTCTATTGCGGCTTCGATCCTACCGCTGACAGCTTGCATTTGGGGCATCTGGTTCCCTTGTTATGCCTGAAACGCTTCCAGCAGGCAGGTCATAAACCTGTGGCGCTGGTCGGTGGCGCGACCGGTCTGATTGGCGACCCGAGCTTTAAAGCCGCCGAGCGTAAACTGAACACCGAAGACACAGTTCAGGAGTGGGTAGACAAAATCCGTAAACAGGTTGCTCCGTTCCTGGATTTCGACTGCGGCGACAACTCCGCTATCGCGGCGAATAACTATGACTGGTTCGGCAACATGAACGTGCTGACCTTCCTGCGCGATATCGGTAAGCATTTCTCTGTCAACCAGATGATCAACAAAGAAGCGGTGAAGCAACGTCTGAACCGTGACGATCAAGGGATCTCCTTCACTGAGTTCTCCTACAACCTGTTACAGGGTTATGACTTTGCCTGTCTGAATAAACTGCATGGTGTGGCGCTGCAAATCGGTGGTTCCGATCAGTGGGGTAACATCACCTCCGGGATAGACCTGACGCGTCGTCTGCATCAGAATCAGGTCTTCGGTCTGACCGTTCCGCTGATCACCAAAGCGGACGGTACCAAGTTCGGCAAAACCGAAGGCGGCGCAGTATGGCTGGATCCGAAGAAAACCAGTCCGTACAAATTCTATCAGTTCTGGATCAACACGGCGGACGCCGACGTGTATCGCTTCCTGAAGTTCTTCACCTTCATGGACATTGAAGAGATCAATGCGCTGGAAGAAGAAGACAAGAACAGCGGTAAAGCGCCGCGTGCGCAGTACGTGCTGGCCGAGCAGGTCACGCGTCTGGTGCATGGCGAAGAGGGCCTTATCGCGGCAAAACGTATCACCGAGAGCCTGTTTAACGGTACGCTAAGCGATTTGAGCGAAGCGGACTTCGAACAACTGGCGCAGGACGGTGTGCCAATGGTCGAGATGGAAAAAGGCGCAGATCTGATGCAGGCGCTGGTGGATTCCGAACTGCAGCCGTCTCGTGGTCAGGCGCGTAAGACCATTGCGTCCAACGCGATCACCATTAACGGCGAGAAGCAGTCGGATCCGGAGTACACCTTCACCGAAGGCGATCGTCTGTACGGCCGCTACACGCTGCTGCGTCGCGGTAAGAAGAATTACTGTCTGGTGTGCTGGAAGTAATCGAAAGTTAGCAGGGGCGTGGGAAACCACGCCCCTTTATTTTTTCAGGGTTGTGGTAAGCAAAAAATGAAGAATATCCTCGCCATTCAGTCCCACGTTGTTTTTGGACATGCTGGCAATAGCGCCGCGGAGTTTCCGATGCGCCGCCTCGGTGCCAACGTCTGGCCCCTCAATACAGTTCAATTCTCTAATCACACGCAATACGGCAAATGGACTGGCTGCGTCATGCCGCCCTCACATCTGACGGAGATTGTGCAGGGCATTGCCGATATCGATCAGCTGAAGCGCTGTGATGCGGTGCTGAGCGGTTATCTGGGTTCTGCCGAGCAGGGCGAGCATATTCTGGGGATTGTGCGTCAGGTGAAAGCGGCGAATCCGGCGGCGAAATATTTTTGTGACCCGGTGATGGGACATCCGGAAAAGGGGTGCATTGTCGCGCCTGGCGTCGCCGAATTTCATGTTCGCCACGCGTTACCTGCCAGCGACATCATCGCCCCGAATCAGATTGAGCTGGAAATTCTCTGTGTACACGCG
>NZ_JBFWLF010000323.1:0-4950 GCF_050252275.1 Citrobacter sp.
CCTTGTCGACGAAGAGATTGCGCTTTTGCAGGAGAGCTGGGGAGAGGCACCGTCGCAACCGGAACTGGAGATGGAACTCGACCTCTTTGACCGCCGCCAACTGGAAACCGTGCTTGAGGTCTGTCGCCGCAGCGCATCGTTGTCCGAAGCCGGACGTGAACTCTTCGCCGTCTCACGACAAAAGAAAGCCAATCCCAACGATGCCGACCGTCTGCGTAAGTACCTGGCTCGGTTTGGTCTGAGCTGGGAAAATCTCAAAGTCAGAACATAAGCATAATTTGTTTGAATAATACCTCTTCACACGATACACCATAATGATGGTTGGGCTCGATCCCAACCCGTTAATAACAAGCAAACACAACATACGTGCAAGGAAAACAACATGCTCGCCACTCTCACCAGGCTGTTCCCGTTATGGGCGCTGCTGCTCTCTGCTATTGCGTATTACACGCCATCCACCTTTACGCCTGTCGGCCCGTGGGTGACGACATTGTTGATGCTGATTATGTTCGGCATGGGCGTCCACCTGAAAGTGGATGATTTTAAACGTGTGCTCTCACGCCCGGCACCGGTTGCGGCGGGAATTTTCCTGCACTATCTGGTGATGCCGCTGGCGGCCTGGGTACTGGCGATGGCATTTAACATGCCGCCGGAACTCTCCGCCGGGATGGTGCTGGTCGGAAGCGTCGCCAGCGGCACGGCATCTAACGTCATGATCTATCTGGCGAAAGGCGATGTCGCACTCTCGGTAACGATCTCTTCCGTCTCCACTCTGGTGGGCGTGGTCGCCACACCGCTGCTGACGCGTCTGTATGTCGATGCGCACATTCAGGTGGATGTGATGGGGATGCTGCTCAGCATCCTGCAAATTGTGGTGATCCCAATTGCGCTGGGTCTGGTGATCCATCATCTGTTCCCGCGCGTCGTGAAGGCAGTTGAGCCTTACCTGCCCGCGTTTTCGATGGTCTGCATTCTGGCGATCATCAGCGCAGTGGTTGCCGGTTCCGCCGCGCATATCGCGTCCGTCGGCTTCGTGGTGATTATCGCGGTGATCCTACACAACACCATCGGCCTGCTCGGCGGTTACTGGGGCGGGCGCTTGTTTGGCTTTGACGAGTCAACCTGCCGCACGCTGGCGATCGAGGTGGGAATGCAAAACTCCGGTCTCGCCGCCGCGCTGGGTAAAATCTACTTCGGCCCGCTCGCGGCCCTCCCCGGCGCACTGTTCTCGGTCTGGCACAACCTTTCCGGCTCTCTGCTGGCGGGGTACTGGTCCGGTAAACCGATTGATGAACAGCAGAGTGCTGTCAAAGAAAATTGATCCCCTGCGAATGGGGGATTTCCCCCATTCCTTGCCTTCCTTGTTTGAACCTCATCACAAAACAACAAACATCAACACAAAACAAAAATATAATTAATACCTTTATTTTCAATTAATTATTATAAATTTATTATTTTATAGAGAGCTGGATTCGTTCTTTTAATGTTGCTTTATTTTGTTTTGCTTGGGAATATGATTCCACTACAACACAGATAACCCCCTACCCTATCTTTTCTTTGAGGCCGCTATGAAAAAAATTGCGATTATTGGAAGCAGTGGAGGCAACCTCTACAACCTGGGTGGCGCAGAGCCAGAGAAGTTACTCCAGGAGATTTATCAGCAGTGTGAAGCCGCGGGTGTCACCGTCGCTGCCGTGCAGTTCATTGCAGCAGAGGCGTCGATGGATGTCGCCAAACCTGACACCCCAGCAGCCGTCTATGCCTTAACCACAGAAAACAACACAAAACCACAACGTATCTTCCAGGGCAAACTCTCCGAGGTGAATGCCTCCGTCGTCGAGAGCGATCGCCAGATAGCCGGGATGATCCGCAGCGGTGAGATCGACGGGATCGTAGTGATGAGCGCCGATCCGGTAAAAGCTAACCAGGCCGTTTTTGATGCCGCCGTAGAAATGAAAACCCCGATTGTCGGCACCGGCGGCACCTCGATGGCGCTGGTCGCCGCAAAGGGCGCCAATGTGGTCGCCACCTCAGGCACCACGGGGACCACCAGCCGCACTCGCGCGGTCTCTTTCGTCGCCTCGCTGTGTAAATACTGGGGTATCAAATACAAACCCCAGTTGGGCAGCGCGTCGCCTGCACAAGGCGGTTCCGGAAAGAGTCTGCTTAAGCGCTTTAACATCCGCAGCATCATGATCCCGGCGCTGCCAGGCTTTATCGCGATGGCGATCGTACTCGCCCTGAGCCACATCCCCGGACTGGAAAAACTCAACGATATCTTTGAAATCCTGCTGAAGGGTCTGCCGGTGCTGGTTGCCGTGCTGGCGGCAAAACAGATCTCCGAACTCGATGAAGTCTCCATTGTGGCCGGGGTCGTCGCCGGGGTGCTTTCCGTTGAAGGCGGCCTGATCGGGGGGATTATCGGCGGTCTGATGGCCGGGATTTTTGTGCGCTGGTTGTTTGAGCTGTGCCTGAACTGGCGTTTCCCGATGACCACCGTCAACATCGTTGCCGGCGGGATTTCGGGTCTGGCTGCTGGCCTGATCATGCATTATCTGCTGAGTCCCCTGGCGCTCTCCGCCGGTAACTACATCAAGCTGGCTATCGAAAGCACGCTGGCATTCAGTCCGATTCTTGCCGGGCTGCTGGCCGGTCTGGTGATCTGGCCCGCGATTCTGGGTGGTGTCTATCACGCGGTCATTCTACCGCTGGTGCTGCTGGAGATGGAGAAATCCGGCGTCAGCTTCCTCGGCGCTGTGGATATGGTGGGTCTGGTGATGGTTGCTGCCGGCATCAACCTGGCTAACGTCATCGCACCACGCGAAAAAAGCGAAGCGGCCGTCGCCACACCAGGCCTGCTTATCAACCTGGGCTTCGGAACGTTTGTGGAATCCGCCTACCCCTTCATGTTCGCCAACAAAATCGTCTTTGGTTCCGCCATCTTCTGGGCCGGAATGGGCGGCATGATGCTCGGCTTCTTTAACGTCAAAGGGGTGGCCTACGTCCCGGCGTTCGCCTCACCGTTCTTATCCAGCAACGCATTACAGATGGCGATTGTGATGTTCACTGTCATGGCAATGACCTGTATCACCACCATCATTGCGAACCGTTTTAAGGCTGTCGTACAGAGTGAATCTGTGGCGTCTGCCCGTTAATAAATGCACAAACACCAGAGGTACACCATGTTTAAAGGCGATATGAATAAAAAACGCGCCAAAGCGTTACAGAAAGTGAAAGATGCCATCGCGCTGCACGGCGGGCAAACCATCCTCAGCACGGGGATCACCGGCGACGATGCGCGCCTGGCAAAAGCGGTCTGTGAGGCAGGCGTGAAACTGCTCGAGCCGAACCATCCTGCGCTGGCGCTGGCGCGCGGACACAAAGGGGTGAGTAACATGCACGCGGCGGAGCAAATCCGCCACGAAATCACCAACGGTCAGATGGCAGAAGCTGTGCACGGCGTGCGTAATGTGGTCCCGGACGACATCTTCATCACCGTGGGCATTGCGGGCGGGTTTACCGAAACGCTGCCCGTCCCGCTCAGCGAAACAGAGATTCTGGAGATTGCCCGCGCCGGAGCTGACGGTTTACATACCCATAAATCAGACTGGGACGACCTGCAGGACATCGTCAACCTCGCCCATCAGTATGGCCTGACCGTGGATGCCTACATTGGTCATCCGGATGATTTGCATACCTTCGGTATTCCGGCACGCACCCCGGAAGAGGTCGCCAGCGTAGCGAAGCGTATGCAGGAAATTGGCGTCGATATGATCGGCCTGATGACCGGCATGAGCTATGAAGGCGTGGCGGCAGGCGATATCCCGCAGATGATTAAAGACCGTCTTCGGGCGCTGGTTGGCGCGGTGGACGTCCCGACGCTGGCGGAAGGAGGCATTAACCTCGCCAATGCCAAAGCATTTAAGGACACCGGGGTTAATATCCTGGTCGTCGGTACGGCAATCGACAATATGGTCTGCAATGCCGCCAAAGAGGCCGTGACCCCGTTTATCGCTCATGCCTAACGACAGAGAACAATAATGCTACTGGTTACCGATCTGGATGGAACATTGCTGACGTCGCAGAAAACTATCACGCCACGCACACGTCAGGCGCTGGTTGACTTTCGTCAGCGCGGCGGTCTGCTGGCCGCCTGTTCCGCCAGACCGGTCTCCTCAATGGCGCGCCTGTTACAACAGCAGCAGGTTGAGACACTGTTTGACTGGTGCGCAGGCTTCAACGGTGGACAGATCCTTGAGCTGGCGTCGCAGCGCATTCTGCATTCTGCGGCCCTTACCCGGATGGATCTCAGAGAGATTGACCGCCATATTTCGCTGTCCCGTTATCCTCACCATTTTTTTACTGCCCAGGCGATTTATCACCGCGACGATCGCCTTATCGCCCCGTGGACATCCTATGAGGCCAGTTTATTTGCGTTACCGCTTATTAGCGCCGCACCAGGGAATATCTTTAATCGTCGCGATATATTTAAAATTACGCTGGTCGCAGAACACGCCAGGATCGACGATCTCTGTCGGGAAATAAGTCGTCAGTTACCCAATGACTATAAGGCGACAATCACCGGTGGGAATTATATTGATATTCAACGTAGCGAAATAAATAAAGGCTATGCGCTAAATGAAATCGCCCGCCAATTAAATCTGTCAACCACTGAGATTGCCGCCATTGGCGATCAACAGAATGACATCAGCATGTTCGCCGTTGCCAGGTTCGGCATCGCAATGGGCAACGCGCCAGATAGCGTGAAACATCAGGCGCGGTATGTAACCACCACCAATGATGATGAGGGTATCGTCTGCGCGCTGGAGTGGTTGCGTTGCTCTGCGCATCCAGTTACCATGCGGCAAAGTTCGACCCTGGCGGAAAATAATGAACCCGATTAAAAGAAGAAAGCATATTCTTGATGAATTAAACAAGTTCGGTGAAGTG
>NZ_JBFWLF010000324.1:0-4919 GCF_050252275.1 Citrobacter sp.
CCTTCCATGTAACTCACGATGCTGGGGACGCTGCCGTGAAAGCCGAAAGAGGTGAAAATGACCGGGATAGCCGAAAGCGCCAGCCCCTGCTCAAGCGGCAGGGTCAGAAGATTGACTTTATGAATGTGCGGCATCAGCAGCGCCAGCATCACCACAAGGAAGATGACCTTGGCGCTGAACAGAAAACGGTTAAACAGATCGACCAACGAGGTGCCCACGCAGACGACGCCGCCGGCAACAAAGGTGAACAGCAGGACGCCAGCGGTGGGGGACATTTCGCTTCCGGTCCAGTCGCTGATACTGGAGGCGAGTAACTCACCCGCGCCGCTGATATAAGCGGCGGTCAGCGCATACATCAGGAACATCATACTGAAGCCGGTTATCCACTGACCATAGCGTCCCAGATAGCGCTTAGCCAGCGTCCCTAAACCGGTGTCAGCCGGGACGTGCTGATACACTTCAAGCAGCAACAGCGCGGTGTAGCACATCAATGCCCACAACCCAAACAATAACGCTAAAGTGACGCCAAAACCGACCCCGGCGGCCGCCAAAGGCATCGCCAGCATCCCTGCGCCAATCGTGGTGCCTGCCACGATGAAAACACTTCCCAGAGTTCTATTCTTCACGCTTTACACTGTCCCAGAGAAAAACAACGGTTAGATCTGCGGCGCAGGGTAAGGCAAAACGCTATTTTCGTCAAATGACCGTTACATCGATTGTATAAGAATATTTACACCCTAAATGAGCGCAACCTGCGTTGGCGCAAAGCAGCGGATGCCGTATCGCCGTAGGTTACGCACTTTATTGAGGAGGAATGATGGATTCTGTTCATGGTCACGAAGTGTTGAATATGATGATTGAGTCAGGCGAGAACTATTCTACGGCTAGCCTCGAAGCTGCGATTAAGGCGCGGTTTGGCGAAGCGGCGCGTTTTCATACTTGCTCAGCGTCGGGCATGACGGCGGAAGAACTGGTGGCGTTTCTGGCGGCGAAAGGGAAATTTATCGCTCAGGATGACGGTTTCTCTACGCACGAAAGCAAGATATGCCGTCATTAAGAAAACGGTGAGGAATTTCCTCACCG
The DNA here is from genome assembly GCF_050252275.1 of Citrobacter sp. Lineage (NCBI taxonomy): Bacteria > Pseudomonadati > Pseudomonadota > Gammaproteobacteria > Enterobacterales > Enterobacteriaceae > Citrobacter > Citrobacter sp. Next base: position 1,084 of record NZ_JBFWLF010000324.1, read on the forward strand.
TTTTATGATTAATTTGCGGTATCGAGCGTCGACAGCTCTTTATCGATAAAATACAAACCTTCGCCGCTTTTTCCGGCCAGCGTTAATTTATCAATCACCGATTTAAACAATTTCTCTTCTTCATGCTGTTCGGCAACATACCATTGCAGGAAATTAAAGGTCGGATAATCCTGACTGGTCATTGCGGCATGCGCCAGCTCGTTAATTTTCTGGGTGATCAACTGTTCGTGTTCGTAAGTCACACGGAATAACTCATCCAGCGATGCATATTCAGCAAAAGGCGATGAGACGGTATTAATGCGCGGCAGGCTGCCGGTATCGGTCAGATAGTCAAACAGACGCTGCATGTGCGTCATCTCTTCCTGCGCGTGGCGACGCAGGAACGCGGCGGCGCCTTCAAAGCTGTGGTAGCTACACCAGGCACTCATCTGCTGATAGAGCAGGGAGGAATATAATTCCAGGTTCATTTGCTCATTCAGTTTGTCGATCATTTCTGTTTTCAGCATGACTTCGCTCCACAAAATTCATAAATATGTTGATGTGGCGTCACTATAATTTGTTATTTAAATATTTGCAAAAGGTAAAATAATAAATTTAATTATTAAAAATACGAATGGGAATAAAACGCATTTGCGCTATAAAATAATTAGCGCGGGATAAATCAGGCCAGTTAATACTGGCCCGTAAATTAATAATAATGAGGTGTTGCTTGCGAAATGGCGATGCCCTGACATTGCCAGGAGAGTGTAATTTTCGTGTTCATACACAGGGAGCCTGCATACACACTGCAGGTGCTGACGGGTTGACCGAATGGTTGGGCGCTGGCATAGCCTAGTTGCTGACATGCGCGCGTGGCGGTGCCCTGGGCGATATAATCGTCGGTATAGGCGTTTTGCAGCATCGCCTGATCGTAACTCAATCGCACAACGCCGGTTGTCGCGCTGGCATCACTCACCTGTGCCTGTCTGTTGATCGCGCATCCCGTCAGGAGTATCAGTGAGAGGGCAATAAAAAGAGTCTTCATGGTATCGCTCTGAATGTTCGGTGATACGCTATCCTAATTCACACGTCAGCGTTTCAATAGCCTGAATAACTTATAGATCAGCAACGACTAATTCACACGACGACGGTCATTTTGCGGTCACCTGAAGAAAATGTGAAGCTATCCCTCATTTTTAAAACCATCTTTCATAAAATTTGAAAGTATGTTTGCTAAGTAGTACTGTGCGGTATCGTGATGACTCAAGGCGGGACTTCCCGCATCGCATTCAGGAGAAGACAGAATGAAAATTGCACTGATGATGGAAAACAGCCAGGCGGGTAAAAACGCCATCATTCACCGCGAGCTCAAAGCGGTGGCGGATGAAAAGGGTTTTCCGGTATTCAACGTCGGGATGAGCGACGAGAATGACCACCACCTGACCTATATCCATCTTGGCATCATGGCGAGCATTCTGCTGAATTCAAAAGCGGTTGATTTTGTGGTGACCGGCTGTGGTACAGGCCAGGGCGCGTTGATGTCACTGAATATTCATCCGGGCGTGGTGTGTGGCTACTGCATTGATCCGGCGGATGCCTTCCTGTTCGCGCAGATTAACAACGGTAATGCGCTGTCTCTGCCGTTTGCGAAAGGATTTGGCTGGGGAGCGGAACTGAACGTGCGCTTTATCTTCGAGAAAGCCTTTACGGGGCGCAATGGCGAAGGTTACCCGCCAGAGCGTAAAGAACCGCAGGTGCGTAACGCCGGGATCCTTAACCAGGTCAAAGCGGCGGTGGTTAAAGACAACTATCTTGATACGCTGCGTGCAATCGATCCGGAACTGGTGAAGACGGCAGTTTCTGGTCAGCGTTTCCAGCAATGCTTCTTTGAAAATGGCCAGAGCAAAGAGATTGAAGCGTTCGTTCGCGAAATCCTCGGCTAATTTTTGCTGACAAGCCGGCGGGCGTAATGCGCACCGGCTTTCCACTTTACTTCCTGGCAGACACCGCGCTGCCCGCCTCTTTCACCAGTCGTAACGTATCCACCATGCCGGTCAGGCAGATAAGCGCGATGACCACAAAAACCAGACGAAAGCTGATGCCGCTAAACTGAATCCCGAGGTACAGCACCAGCAAAATAAGCCAGGCAGGCGTGCTGAAGGTGATCTGGGTGGCAGAAGAGATACCTCGTTTGCTTTCTGTGGTTCGAGCTTCTTGCATCGTGCACTTGCCATTCAAAAAAAACGATAAAAATTCACCAGAACTGATATTGCTGTAGGTAATTGATTTATTGGTGAAAGAGTCGCAAATGCAAAGAATATGTTAAGTATAAAACGTGATGCAAGTCACAAAGTGGTTGATTTTTGTAATGATGGTCATACTATATGCGCATAGACGATAACACCTGCATAACAAAATAGTTGGAGTCATGGCATGAAACTGCGCAAAATCCTGAAAAGCATGTTTGAAAATTATTGCAAAACGTTTAAAGACGTACCGCCGGGCGATATGTTCCGCTGATAAAAAAACCTGCTTCGGCAGGTTTTTTTATACCCGTCGTCCGCGGCGTCAGGTGTGGCTATCGTTTCGGCCTCTGAATCGGTACTATGACGGTCTTTCATCACTAACAGGAACGCCTGCTATGTCCCAACCGCTGAATGCCGATCAGGAACTGGTCTCTGACGTTGTCGCCTGCCAGCTCGTCATCAAACAAATTCTCGATGTTCTCGACGTAATTGCTCCCGTTGAAGTTCGCGAAAAAATGACCAGCCAGCTGAAAAACATTGATTTTTCAACGCATCCCGCAGCTGCTGATCCCGTCACGCGGCGCGCTATCCAGAAAGCGATCGCACTGATTGAACTGAAATTCACGCCGCAGGGCGAAGCGCACTAAAATAAGCCGTTGTTTTATATTTTAGAAATACTTTTTGCAATGCCTCACCAAAGTGGAGGCATCAGGCTGAAAAGGCTTTGCGAATTGGCCTGCCGGCGAGTGAAATGCAGGCCAATAGCGTGGTCAATTAATGCTGTTGATAATTGACGACGTTGAGCACGTGCTGATCGGTCTGCTCCGGGCACAGTCCCGCGCGTTTGGCGCTACGCACTTCCTCAAGAATCGTTTGTAATAACAGCCCATCTTGCTGCTGTTCTTTTTCCAGAGCGTGGAGAAAATTCAGGGTAGGCGCATCGTTCAGGGCTTCCGCTTCGTTGGTGAGCTGCGAAAGCGTGCTGGCGCGCTGCTCATAATCTTCCATTGTTTTCTGAAACAGTTCTTCCAGCGAATGTAAGTCTTCGCCCGGTACATCAATGGCCTTAACGACCGGATTCGCCCCGGCATTTTTCATGAAGTTAAAGACGCGCATCATTTGGGTGACGTTACTCTGGGCCTGTGTACGTAAGAAAGTCGCAGTACCCATCAGACGGTGTTCAGAACACCACTCACTCAGATGGAGGTAGAGATTGGAAGCATAAAACTCAAGATTCATTTGATTATTGAGTTTGTTTACCATTCCAACTGCAGCCATATCAATATCCTTATTTCCTGATAGAAGGGATGTGCAGAGCTAATCTGCACAACTTACTGTTAGCAGAATACGTCCATTCTGCCAGTCCATTATGTGATCGAAGAGTCAATTCCATCGCGAATCGAAAATAAGCATACCTGCATCAATGGAATAAGAAAATCCTTAAGTGGCATTGTTTATGATTTTTTACACATTACTGAAGTTAATACATCACCCCGTATTTGGTAAACATAATGTGAAATTATATATCTGATTGATTTTGTTGTAACTTGAATGGCTGTATGATTTTGAATTGATGTTTTAAGTCACTAAAGTGGATAGTTTAGCGTGGTA
>NZ_JBFWLF010000325.1:0-4907 GCF_050252275.1 Citrobacter sp.
GTGGAGATCCAGGCGCTGGTCGATCACTCGATGATGGCTAACCCGCGTCGTGTCGCGGTGGGGCTGGAGCAGAACCGTCTGGCGATTCTGCTGGCGGTGTTGCATCGCCACGGCGGTCTGCAAATGGCCGATCAGGACGTGTTCGTTAACGTGGTGGGCGGCGTCAAAGTCACAGAGACCAGCGCGGATCTGGCGCTGCTGCTGGCGATGGTCTCCAGCCTGCGCGACAGGCCGCTGCCGCAGGACCTGGTAGTGTTTGGCGAAGTGGGGCTGGCAGGAGAGATTCGCCCGGTGCCCAGCGGTCAGGAGCGTATTTCCGAGGCCGCAAAACATGGTTTCCGTCGCGCGATTGTTCCGGCAGCTAACGTGCCAAAAAAACCGCCGGAAGGGATGCAGGTTTTTGGTGTCAAGAAGCTGGCGGATGCGTTAAACGTGTTTGACGACTTATAATGAGTGAAACGGAGGTTACCCATGTCGTCATTTGATTATCTGAAAACCGCGATCAAGCAAAAGGGCTGTACCCTGCAACAAGTGGCGGATGCCAGTGGAATGACCAAGGGCTATCTCAGTCAACTTCTCAATGCCAAGATCAAAAGTCCCAGCGCGCAAAAGCTGGAGGCGTTGCACCGTTTTCTGGGGCTGGAGTTTCCCCGGCAGCAGAAAAATATCGGTGTGGTATTCGGCAAATTTTATCCGTTGCACACCGGTCATATCTATCTGATTCAGCGCGCCTGTAGCCAGGTGGACGAGTTGCATATCATCATGGGCTATGACGATACGCGCGACCGCGCGCTGTTTGAAGACAGCGCCATGTCCCAGCAACCGACCGTGCCGGATCGTCTGCGCTGGCTGTTACAAACGTTCAAATATCAGAAAAATATCCGCATTCATGCCTTCAACGAAGAGGGGATGGAGCCGTATCCGCACGGCTGGGACGTCTGGAGCAAGGGCATCAAAGCGTTTATGGCGGAGAAGGGGATTGCGCCAAACTGGATCTATACCTCAGAGGAAGCCGATGCCCCGCAGTACCTGGAACATCTGGGTATCGAAACGGTGCTTATCGACCCGAAACGCACCTTTATGAGCATCAGCGGCGCGCAAATCCGTGAAAACCCCTTCCGCTACTGGGAATATATTCCGACTGAAGTGAAGCCGTTCTTCGTGCGTACCGTGGCGGTGCTGGGTGGAGAATCGAGTGGGAAATCGACGCTGGTCAATAAGCTGGCGAATATCTTCAATACCACCAGTGCGTGGGAGTATGGCCGGGATTATGTCTTCTCTCATCTCGGGGGGGATGAGATGGCGCTGCAATATTCTGACTACGATAAAATTGCGCTGGGCCACGCGCAGTACATTGATTTTGCCGTGAAGTACGCCAATAAAGTGGCGTTTGTCGACACCGACTTCGTCACGACTCAGGCCTTCTGCAAAAAGTACGAAGGGCGAGAACATCCGTTTGTGCAGGCGTTGATTGATGAATACCGCTTCGACCTGGTGATCTTGCTGGAAAATAACACGCCGTGGGTGGCGGACGGTCTGCGCAGCCTCGGTAGTTCAGTGGATCGCAAAGAATTTCAGACGCTGCTGGTGGAGATGTTGCGCGAAAACAATATCGACTTCGTGCATGTCGAAGAGGCGGATTACGATGGCCGTTTCCTGCGTTGCGTCGAGCTGGTCAAAGAGATGATGGGTGAGCAGGGGTGATCCTCGCCAGGGGTGAACGCGATGTTTAAGCACTTGCAGGATATGGCGCTGTTTGCCCTGGTCGCCGAACACGGCAGCTTTACCGTCGCCGCGCAAAAGGCGGGGCTGCCGAAGTCGAGCGTCAGTCAGCGTATCAGCCAGCTTGAGCAGCACGTTGGCATTCGCCTGATCAACCGTACCACCCGCAAACTGAACCTGACCTACGCCGGTGAACACTATCTGGTGCACTGCCGGGAAATACTCGCTGCCAGCGAACGCGCCGATTATGCGGTTCAGCGCCTGCGCGACAACCCCAGCGGACGATTGCGCATCACGTCGCCGGCAGGCATTGGCGCGACACTGCTCGCGCGCCTGAACACGCAGTTCCAGCAACGCTACCCCGATGTTTATCTTGAGGTCAGTATCTCCGATGAACTGCTGGATTTGGTGGACAGCGGTTTTGACGTCGCGTTGCGCACTGGTAAGCCGCAGGATTCCTCGCTGATCGGACGTATGATTGGCCATTGCCCGCGCTATTTGCTGGCCTCGCCCGTTTATCTGTCACGTTATGCGCCGTTGAACCATCCCCGTCAACTGGTCGAACACCATTGCATCGCGCACAAAGCCTGGGCTGAGTGGTTATTTCATCGCGGTGATGAAGACTATCAGTACATGCCTGAGCGGGTGCATCTGACGGATAATCTGGTCTATGCCCGCGAAAGCGCCATCGCAGGGGCGGGGATCACGCTGCTGCCGGCGTTTATGCTGGAAGATAAAATCGAAAAGGGCGCTCTGATACCGGTACTGGCGCCATGGACAGTGGCGGGAAACGATCTTTGGCTGGTGTATCCCAGCCGTAAGCTGAACTCTCCCGCGCTGATGAGCTACATCGAATTTGCCATGCAGTTCGATGAGCTCAGACACTTCTACACCGCGGAATGAGACCGGCTCAGTCCTGACGCAGTACCTTGTGACCGTAGGCCAGCAGCGCGTCGGTGACGTTGCGCATCATCCGGCTTTCAGGCGCAAACCGATGCCAGTAGAGCATCCGGCGCTGAAACAGGCCTGGCGTGAGATCGATCAGTTCACCGCTTTGCAGCTCTTTTTCAATCTGCAGGTGCGGGATCATACAGCAGGTGGTGCCCTGACGCGCCAGTTGCACAAAGGCTTCCGAAGAGTTGACGATGTGGCACGGAACGCTGCCCGGCGGCAGATCAAAGTTCTGTTGCAGGAAGGCCTGGTGCATATCGTCCAGATGGTCAAACGCCACCGCAGGCGCTTTCAGTAGCGCGGAGCGGGTAACACCGTTCGGGAAGTAGCGTTCAGCAAACGCTTTGGAACCCACAAACAGATAGTCGAGCGCGCCGAGTTTATCCACCAGACAACTGGGCAGCGCCTGATGCTGAATACTCACCGCGCCTACCACTTCGCCGCGACGCAGACGTTCCTGGGTGCGGGTTTCATCTTCCACCTGCAGGTTAAGACGAATAGGGGAGTCAGCCAGTACCGGCGCCAGAGCCGGTAACAGCCAGGTCGCCAGACTGTCGGCGTTAACCGCCAGCGACAGCAGCAACGGCGTGGAGCCGGTCTGCTCATCGCCCAGCCATTCCTCTTCCAGCAGTTCGACCTGACGAAGCAGCGCCAACAGTTTTTGCCCCTGCTCGGTCGGACGCGGCGGAACGGTGCGGACCAGCAGCGGTTGTCCGAACATATTCTCAAGCTGCTTGATGCGTTGCGAAACGGCAGATTGGGTGATGCACAGCTTTTGCGCCGCGCGCTCAAACCCGCGTTCACGTATAACGGCATCCAGTGCTTGTAGTGTTCTGTAGTCCGGACGTTTCATTGATCTGACACACTCCTGAAATTTTTGCTTGTTCTGCACTATGACATAAATTTGCATTGGGTAAAGACGAAATCCGCAGCCTGCGAGCGGGTCGGGAAGATTTTTCCGCGCAATGGTCTATAATGCGCGTGAATTTTTCTCCACAAAGGCGAGACAATCATGACGCAGGATGAACTGAAAAAAGCAGTAGGATGGGCGGCACTTCAGTATGTACAGCCCGGCACCATTGTAGGGGTAGGTACCGGTTCAACAGCCGCGCACTTTATTGACGCGCTGGGCACCATGAAAGGTCAGATTGAAGGCGCGGTTTCCAGCTCGGATGCCTCAACCGAAAAACTCAAAAGTCTCGGTATCCCTGTGTTTGACCTCAACGAAGTGGACAGCCTTGGCGTTTACGTTGATGGCGCGGACGAAATTAACGGTCACATGCAGATGATTAAAGGCGGCGGCGCGGCGCTGACCCGTGAAAAAATCATTGCCTCCGTGGCGAAGAAATTTATCTGTATCGCCGACGCGTCCAAGGAAGTGGATATTCTGGGTAACTTCCCGCTGCCGGTTGAGGTTATCCCAATGGCGCGCAGCGCAGTGGCCCGCCAGTTAGTCAAACTGGGCGGTCGTCCGGAATACCGTCAGGGCGTGGTGACTGACAACGGTAACGTGATCCTTGATGTGCACGGCATGGAGATCCTCGATCCGGTGGCGATGGAAAATGCCATTAACGCTATTCCCGGCGTGGTGACTGTCGGCCTGTTTGCTAACCGTGGCGCGGATGTGGCGTTAATCGGGACCGCTGACGGCGTCAAAACCATCGTGAAATGATCTGACCAGGGGAGCGCTTCCCCGGTTAAAATTTTTTTGCAGGGCAAATTTGGTGACATGTATCACGTTTTGAATCTTGCCCTGCTGATTTCTCCAAAGAAAAACTTATCCCCAGCATTTTCCTCTGGCATTTGCCACTGAATGAACGTTCCTCAACAGAGCGACGCAAACGTTCATATTGCCGCAATAATTATTTTTGATATGTTGAAAGGCGGATGCAAATCCACACACACAATATCAGATTGCATAAAAAGACAGGGTCGGGAAATGGCAAAGGTATCGCTGGAGAAAGACAAGATTAAATTTCTGCTGGTTGAAGGCGTGCATCAAAAGGCGCTGGATAGCCTTCGGGCGGCAGGTTATACCAACATCGAATTTCACAAAGGGGCACTGGATGCTGAAGAGCTGAAAGAGTCCATCCGTGATGCCCACTTCATTGCCTGCGATCCCGTACCCATCTGACAGAAGAGGTGATTAACGCGGCGGAAAAACTGGTCGCTATCGGTTGCTTCTGTATCGGCACCAACCAGGTAGACCTGAAGGCGGCAGCAAAGCGCGGTAT
>NZ_JBFWLF010000326.1:0-4845 GCF_050252275.1 Citrobacter sp.
TTGGCGATATTATTAGCGCCTTCCCGTTCCCTAATGAACTGACCGTGATGGATTTAACGGGTAAATCATTACGCAATCTGATGGAGCATGGGGCGTCGCTGAGCAACGGCGTATTACAGATGTCGATAGGCGCTGAAATGCTCTACGACCCGCGTAAACCGGTCGGCCAGCGCGTGACGACATTTACACTTAACGGCAAAAACATTGTCGATACGCAAACCTATCTCGAGGCAACCAACAGTTTCCTCGCGCCGGGCGGTGATGGTTTTATGGCTTTTACCGACGGTAAAAATAAGCAGGTCCGCGGCGGATATAACCTCTCCGATGCGGTGATTGATTACCTGAAAAAAGGCAACGTCATCGACCCTCAGCAAGTCAATGAAATGCGCGTACAGGAAGTCAAAAAATAACCTGTCCCTCGTGCAAAAAAAAGCCCGATGACATTCACCGGGCTTTCATCATTACGGGTGCCTTATCCCAACTGCTTGCGGGCGTTGCGGAAGATACGCATCCACGGACCGTCCTCACCCCAGTTTTCCGGGTGCCATGAGTTACTGACGGTACGATACACACGTTCCGGATGCGGCATCATCACCGTCACACGACCACTTTCCGTGGTGACAGCGGTAATCCCATTCGGCGAGCCGTTCGGGTTAGCCGGGTAGGTTTCCGTTACGTTGCCAAAGTTATCGACAAAGCGCAGTGCGACCAGACCTTTGCTTTCCAGCGCCGCCAGATGGGCTGCGTCGCGAACTTCAACGCGCCCTTCTCCGTGCGAGACGGCGATAGGCATCATTGACCCGACCATGCCCTGCAGCAACAGAGACGGGCTCTGGGTCACCTCAACCAGGCTGAAGCGGGCTTCAAAGCGATCCGAATGGTTACGCACAAAGCGCGGCCACAGGTCACTGCCCGGGATCAGTTCACGCAGATTCGACATCATCTGACAGCCGTTACACACCCCCAGCGCCAGCGTTTGTGGACGATGGAAGAAGGTTTCGAACTCATCGCGCACGCGGTTGTTGAACAGAATTGATTTCGCCCAGCCCTCACCCGCGCCCAGTACGTCGCCGTAAGAGAAGCCGCCGCAGGCCACCAGCGCCTGGAAGTTACCCAGACCCGTGCGGCCACCGAGCAGATCGCTCATGTGCACGTCAATCGCGTCAAAGCCTGCACGCTGGAACGCCGCAGCCATTTCGACGTGAGAGTTCACCCCTTGCTCACGCAGTACCGCCACTTTCGGACGCGCACCGGTCGCAATATACGGTGCGGCGATATCGTCATTAATATCAAAGGTCAGCTTCGCGCTAAGGCCCGGATCGGCATCGTTGGTTTTCGCATCGTGCTCCTGATCGGCACACTCCGGGTTATCACGCAGACGCTGCATTTGCCAGGTGGTTTCGGCCCACCAGATGCGAAGCGTCGTGCGACTTTCGCTGAAGACGGTCTGACCGTTGGCTTCGATAACAAAACGATCGCCCGTGACGGCCTGGCCCAGGTAATGTACGCAATCGCCCAGACCGTGTTGCGCCAACAGCGCTTCCACCGCCTCGCGATCCCCGGCACGTACCTGAATCACCGCACCCAACTCTTCGTTAAACAGCGCCGCCAGACGATCGTCGCCCAGTGCGGCGATATCCGCCTGAACCCCACAGTGACCGGTAAAGGCCATTTCCGCCAGCGTCACCAGCAGGCCGCCATCGGAACGGTCGTGATAAGCGAGCAGTTTACGTTGCGCCACCAGCGCCTGCATCGCGTCGTAGAAGCCCTTCAGTTGCGCGACGTCACGCACATCTGCCGGCGTATCACCAAGCTGGCGGTATACCTGCGCCAGCGCCGTCGCGCCCAGCGCGTTGTGGCCACGGCCCAGGTCGATCAGCAGCAGCGCGTTGTCTTCAGTAGAAAGCTGCGGGGTGATGGTATGACGCACATCTTCCACGCGGGCAAAAGCGGAAATCACCAGCGACAGCGGCGAGGTCATTTCGCGCTGTTCGTTGCCTTCCTGCCAACGGGTTTTCATCGACATCGAGTCTTTACCCACCGGAATCGTCAGACCCAGCGCCGGACAGAGTTCTTCACCGACCGCTTTCACCGCTTCGTATAAACCGGCATCTTCGCCCGGGTGACCGGCTGCGGCCATCCAGTTAGCGGAAAGCTTAATGCGTTTGATATCACCAATCTGCGTTGCCGCGATATTGGTCAATGCTTCCCCGACCGCCAGACGGGCAGAAGCGGAGAAGTCGAGCAGCGCCACTGGCGCACGTTCGCCGATCGACATCGCTTCACCGTAGTAGCTGTCGAGGCTGGCGGTGGTCACCGCGCAGTTCGCCACCGGCACCTGCCACGGACCGACCATCTGATCGCGAGACACCATCCCGGTCACAGTACGGTCGCCAATGGTGACCAGGAAGGTTTTTTCCGCCACCGTCGGCAGATGCAGAACGCGTTTAACTGCATCCGCAATGGTGATGTCAGCACGATCCAGTGCCTCACCTTTCGCCTTCAGCGTCTGAACGTCGCGGGTCATCTTCGGCGTTTTGCCGAGCAGTACGTCAAGTGGCAGATCGATAGGCTGGTTGTTGAAGTGACGATCGTTTAGCGACAGATGCTGTTCTTCGGTCGCCTCACCAATTACCGCATACGGCGCGCGCTCGCGCTTACACAGCTCGTCGAACAGTGGCAGTTGGTCCGCCGCCACAGCCAGTACGTAACGTTCCTGGGACTCATTACACCAGATCTCCAGCGGGCTCATACCCGGCTCATCGCTGAGGATGTCACGCAGTTCGAATTTACCGCCGCGTCCGCCGTCACTAACCAGTTCAGGCATCGCGTTCGACAGACCGCCGGCGCCAACGTCGTGGATAAACAGGATCGGGTTGGCGTCACCCAACTGCCAGCAGCGGTCGATCACTTCCTGGCAGCGGCGTTCCATCTCCGGGTTATCACGCTGTACCGAGGCAAAATCAAGATCCGCGTCAGACTGGCCGGAGGCCATCGAGGAAGCCGCGCCGCCGCCCAGGCCGATATTCATCGCCGGACCGCCGAGAACGATCAGCTTCGCCCCGACGACGATCTCGCCTTTCTGTACGTGATCGGCACGAATGTTACCAATCCCGCCCGCCAGCATGATCGGCTTGTGATAGCCGCGCAGCTCTTCGCCATTGTGGCTGTTCACTTTTTCTTCGTAAGTACGGAAATAGCCGTTCAGCGCAGGACGACCAAATTCATTGTTAAACGCCGCGCCGCCCAGCGGGCCTTCAGTCATGATATCCAGCGCGGTCACAATACGCTCTGGCTTGCCGAAGTCTTCTTCCCACGGCTGCTCAAAGCCCGGAATGCGCAGGTTAGAAACGGAGAAGCCCACCAGACCGGCTTTTGGCTTCGCGCCGCGTCCGGTTGCCCCTTCATCACGGATTTCACCGCCGGAACCAGTCGCCGCCCCCGGCCACGGCGAGATCGCCGTCGGGTGGTTATGGGTTTCCACCTTCATCAGGATATGCGCCGGCTCCTGGTGGAAGTCATAGCGACCGGTCGCGTGGTCGGCAAAGTAACGCCCCACTTCAGACCCTTCCATCACCGCCGCGTTATCTTTATACGCGGAAAGCACGTGGTCCGGTGTGGTTTCAAAGGTGTTTTTGATCATCTTGAACAGCGACTTCGGCTGTTGCTTGCCATCGATGATCCAGTCGGCGTTGAAAATCTTGTGGCGGCAGTGCTCAGAGTTCGCCTGCGCAAACATGTAGAGTTCGATGTCGTTCGGGTTGCGCCCCAGTCGGGTAAACGCGTCCTGCAGGTAATCAATTTCGTCATCCGCCAGCGCCAGACCGAGACGCAGGTTAGCATCAATCAGCGCCTGACGGCCTTCACCCAGCAGATCAACACTTGCAACCGGCGCCGGCTGATGGTGAGCAAACAGTTTTTCCGCATCGGTTAACGAAGAGAACACTGTCTCCATCATTCGATCGTGCAGTTCAGCGGCAACCCACTGCCACTGCTCAGCGCTTAGCGTGGAGGCCTCAACGTAATAAGCGACGCCGCGTTCCAGACGGTCAATTTGTTGCAGACCGCAGTTATGGGCGATATCTGTCGCTTTGGAAGACCAGGGGGAGATGGTGCCAGGGCGAGGCGTCACCAGCAGCAGTTTCCCTTCCGGGGTGTGGCTGCTCAGGCTGGGACCGTATTTCAGCAGACGGGCAAGCTGCGCGTGCTCATCCTCGTTCAACGGGGCGTTCAGGTCAGCGAAATGGACGTACTCGGCGTAAATATTGCTTACCTGGAGGTTGGCAGCCTGAAAACGTGCCAGCAGTTTGTTAATACGGAATGCGGACAGTGCAGGCGAACCACGCAGAATTTCCATCATAAGTCTCTCGTCTTCTAAGCTAAGCTTTCGGTGTGCCCAAGTGGGGAAACGTGCGTCATTATAAAGAATCTGAGCCGCCGACGAAACCGTTTGCGTCGAAATAAAATCCACCGCCGTTATTGTCATACGATGCTGCCAATGGCTGTAATTAGTTGCCAACTGGCGCAAGTTTAAGCAAAATGCCGCTCATTGATGAATACTCCTGGCCTTTCTATTCTTTTTCCCATCCTGAGGCAACGCACGGTTCAGAGAATTAACTAATTGAAAAAATTAAAGATTAATTATCTGTTCATCGGCATACTGACGCTGCTGCTGGCGGCGGCCCTCTGGCCCTCTATCCCCTGGTTCGGTAAAGCCGATAATCGTATCGCCGCGATCCAGTCGCGGGGAGAGTTGCGCGTGAGCACAATTGAGTCGCCGCTCACCTGGGCGAAACTCGACGGTAAGCCGTACGGGCTCGATTACGAGCTGGCGCAGCAGTTCGC
>NZ_JBFWLF010000327.1:0-4814 GCF_050252275.1 Citrobacter sp.
CAATTTTCATCGGCTCGCCAAAAGCCAGGCAATCACGCATGCCATACAGCAGGTTACGCACAATAGACTCACCGGAGACAATCGTGGTATCCGTCTGGGTGTACCATGGGCCGATAATTAACTTTCCGGTTTGCACCAGACGTTGTACCCGACAGGTATTTTCTGGCTTTATCGCAAAGTAATCCTCCAGCACTGCCGTCTGTCCATCAAGAACGTAATATTTATAGTCGGTATCCTGTTCCAGTCGGGTGAGGATCTCTTCCATATTGTTGACCAGCAAAATGCGTGACGCTTCGGTGGTAAAATACCACTCCCGATCCCAGTGCATATGCGGGGTAATGTGAACGCGAGATACAGCTTTCATCTTCGTTTCCTGTTCAGAATTAAGACATTACGCCATCAGTCGTATATTTACCCTGCTTCACCGCATAGCGTCGCCAGAGCAGCAAAACCAGCGTTGAGATAACGGTTCCCACCAGCGCCGCACCGAACCAGCCTGCCGCCGCCAGTACGCCGCCGTACCCGGCATCGTGCAGCAAAAAGAGTGAAAAAATACCCGCGCCAGGCGTTGAGAGACCAATATTCATCGCCCCAACCATTGCCCCTGTCGCCATTGACCCGAGGACAAAGGAGCCAATCACCCGCACAGGATCTTCAATCGCCATCGGGATTGCCCCTTCTGTAATACCCGCCAGCCCTAGCAGCCATGTGGATTTCCCGGTTTCAATTTCAAACTCTTTAAACAGACGGGGAGAAATTAATGTTGACGCGGTCACCGTAAATGCGGAGACCATTTTGACCGAGGCAAAGATGGCATAAGGACCGTAGACGCCGTTCGCCATCGCCCCCAGACAAAAGGCATAGGCGGCCTTATTGACCGGGCCCCCCAAATCAAATGAACACATAAAGCCGAGAATCGCGCCAAGCAGCAGCGCATTCGCCCCAGATAAACCGTTAAGCCAGGCGGTCAGGCTGTTGTTAATCCATGCCACCGGTTCGCCGACAACAAACAACATCAGGCTGCCTGCCCCCAGCGTACCAATCACCGGATAGAGGTAAAACGACAAAAAACCGTTGAATTTACTGCTCAATCGCAGGTGTTTTTTCACCCAGCGCATCAGGTATCCAGCAATTAATCCCCCTGCGATTGCGCCAAGAAAACCGGAACCGATCATGTTCGCGGCAAGCCCGGCAGCAAAACCGGGTGCCAGTGCGGGTTTATCCGCCAGAGAATACGCGGTGTAAGCCGCCAGTACAGGCACCATCAACACACCAAGCATTCCACCGCCAAGTTTGCGATACATCCACAGCCAGGAATTCTCCTGCTCGAACAGCGGTTGCAGACCGAATATCTGCGCCAGTAATACCGCGACAGCAAGTACCGTCCCACCCGCAACAATCAGCGGCACGGCAAAGGAGATCCCACTCAGTAAGGCCTGTTTTAACTCCGTCTTAAGCCCTTTAGGCTGATGGTTCTCTTCCTGCCGCACGCGCTTGACATTTTGTGGTTCAAGCGCCAACGCTTGCCGGATCAGTTGCTCAGCATGGCGAATCGGTTCGGCGACGGGTACCGTCAGCACCGGGATCCCCGCAAACCGTTCGCTCTCTTTGATTGCCACCTCAGCGGCCAAAATACAGGCACTGGCCGAATTCAGTTGATCTGCCGTTAAGCGCCCTTCAATACCGTTAGCGCCCTGCTTTTCAACAAAAACATTGACGCCCAACTTCCGTCCGGCTTTCTCCAGATATTCCGCCGCCATATAGGTATGCGCGATCCCCGCCGGACAGGCGGTCACACACACAATTGTGGGGGCGTTGAATGGCGTTGCGACCATTGGTCCATGCCCGTTGTCATCCAGCGCCGCCAACAGCTCGTCAGCACTCGTTGCCGCCATAACACGGGCTCGCGTTTCTTCATCAGCCAGCCTCGTGGTGAGCGCGGTCAACAATTGCATATGGGTACTGCCCGCCTCTTCCTGTGGGATGGCGAGCAGGAAAATCAGGTCAACAGCTTCCGGACCGTCGACCCCTTGCCAGCTCAGGGGCTTGCTGAGCGTCGCCACAGCAAAAGCGGCTTCTTTCACAGCCGACGTTTTCCCGTGTGGTACCGCCAGCCCTTCTCCTAACGCAGTCGGCCCGAGGTTTTCACGTGCAAACACGGCTTCCAGAAAGGCATCAGAATCAGCAATTTTGCCCAACGCCGTTAGCCGCTGCGCTAACGTACGAATCGCCTCTTCACGGCTGGTAAACCGGGCGTTCAGGCACAGCGCGTCCCGCTGGGTTAACGTCGTCAGGTTCATCATGATCCTCACAAAATGGTTGTTTTATGTGCGAAGGAGTGTGCCAGACAAAACAATACATTTATGTGATCATTTTCACTTAAAGACGATAATTTGTATTTAATTTATATTGTTTACACATTCAATTCATTAGGCATAATGTGAAAAGTCGTCTTAACAACCTGACAGAAAAAACCATGAGCCGAAAACCACTTTATCGACAGATAGCCGACGGGATCCGTGAACAAATCCAGCGAGGTGAGTTGAAGCCCGGTGATGCTCTGCCGACAGAATCCGCGCTACAGGCGGCATTTGGGGTCAGTAGGGTCACCGTGCGTCAGGCGCTAAGGCAGTTAACCGAGCAGCAGATCATCGAAAGCATTCAGGGCAGCGGCACATACGTTAAAGAGGAGCGGGTTAATTACGACATCTATCAATTAACCAGTTTTGATGAAAAGCTGACCGACCGTAGCAGCGATACGCACAGCGACGTGCTGGTTTTCGAAGTGATTCAGGCCGATGATTTTTTGAAAAATCAATTACAACTGGCTGATGACAAACGGGTCTGGCACGTCAAGCGGGTGCGTTACATCAAGCAAAAACCAGTCGCGCTGGAGGAGACGTGGATGCCGTTGGCATTATTCCCTGATTTAACCTGGCAGGTGATGGAAAACTCAAAGTACCACTTCATTGAAGAGGTGAAGAAACAGGTCATTGAACGCAGTGAGCAGGAGTTGATTCCACTGATGCCCACCGAAGAGATGAGCCGCCTGCTTGCTATCCCGCTCACAAAGCCAATCCTGGAAAAAGTGTCGCGTGGTTTTTTAAAGGGAGGACAGGTATTCGAATACAGTCGCAATGCGTTTAATACTGACGATTATAAATTTACGTTGATCGCCCACAGGAAACAGCGTTAATCGGAGTGCGCTTTAAAACTATTTCGACGAAGTGTTAACTGCTTCACAAATATAAAGTCAATGTAATATGCTGAATTTTTCATGTCCCAACGCGGGAATTGCAAACAACTCACCATCATATTTATCATTTTATTAACAATAATAAAATGGCGTATAGAAACATTATGCTTTATTCCGTTACGCGCCTCACACTTCTTCCTCTAAAATTATTTAAACGCCTATTCAGCGCAAAGACAAATAAACAGGATTTAGATCACAAACATAGAAAGCCGTTTAATAGGAATCTATTTATTAAATATATACACCATCCAGAATAAAACATATAACTCATTGATAATAAACAATTTTTAAATTTTCATTCATAGAACAGTCGTTTTTCGAAAGATATTTTGAAAATAGATCAATTGCATCCATCGCGCCTCCCCACGACACTCCGTCCCTATTAAAACATTGCAAAACTTTTTATTTCTTACCCTGAGTCCTGGAGAGGATTACCCATGAAAAAATCAACACTCGTTATTGGCGTCATTGGTGCTGACTGCCATGCCGTAGGCAATAAAGTTCTGGACCGCGTTTTTACTGCCCATGATTTTCGCGTAATCAATCTGGGCGTAATGGTAAGCCAGGATGAATATATCGATGCCGCGATCGAAACCGGCGCCGATGCGATTGTCGTCTCTTCCATTTATGGCCACGGTGACATCGACTGCCTTGGTCTGCGCGAGCGCTGCATCGAACGCGGTATCGGCGATATCCTGCTTTACGTCGGCGGCAACCTGGTGGTCGGGAAGCATGATTTCGCAGACGTCGAAGCCAAATTCAAAGAGATGGGCTTCCAGCGCGTCTTTGCACCAAGCCACGATCTCGAAGATGTGTGTCAGCTGATGGCAGCGGATATCAACAAGCGCCACGGCATTGAAAAGCGTTGTCTGGAAGAGGCCATCTGATGCAAACCGTCTCTGTCGATATCGGCTCGACGTGGACCAAAGCTGCCCTCTTCGCAAAGGAGGGGGATGCGTTAACACTGGTTAACCACGTTCTGACTCCGACGACGACCCATCATCTGGCGGAAGGTTTTTTCGCCAGCCTGAACCAGGTGCTGAACGTTGCCGATGCGCGCCCACTGCTCAACCGGGGTGAAGTGACCCTGAAATACTCCTCGTCGGCGAAAGGCGGTCTTGCCGTTGCCGCAATGGGACTGGTGCCGTCGATCACTCTGGAATCGGCAAAAGTCACGGCGCATTCCGCCGGGGCAAAAATCGCCCAGTACTATTCGTACAAACTGAATCGCCATGATATTCAGGCGCTGGAAGCTTCACCACCGGACATTCTGCTGTTTACCGGCGGCACCGACGGTGGTGAAGAGAGCTACGGCCTGGCCAATGCGCGCGCCCTGGCAGAGTCCAGCCTCGACTGCGCCATTATCTACGCCGGAAACCGCGACATTCAGGATGATGTCCAGGCGATTCTGGGACACAAAGATCTGACCACGGTAGACAACATTCTGCCCGATCTCGATCACCCGAATCCCTTCGCAGCCCGCAAGGCGATTTGTGATGTCTTCCTGTCCCGCATTGTGAAAGGCAAAGGCCTGGATGTGATTGTCGGTGAAACCGGC
>NZ_JBFWLF010000328.1:0-4744 GCF_050252275.1 Citrobacter sp.
TCATCTCAGGGTCCCGACGTGGCTCCTGGTTTTCAGTCGGCATTGCTAACCTCATACAATCGGCATCACTTATCATTTAAGCACCAACAATCGGTACAATTAATCATCAGATGAGACAAATCCTAATGAAACTTTAGTCAAATATCCAGTGAATTTACGAATCGTTTCCAGTGAATAAATCAATCTTTTGATCGAAAATAAATATTTGAAAAGGGAAATTGGCGAGGCGGGGAATAAGACACTACTTTACGGTCGATTATCCATAATCATCATGTGGACATTATTATTACGCCAGCCTTAATAAAACCAATGGCGATTTAATTAAAACTTTCGGTATCTCCTGCCAACAAAAGATACCGACCGTTTTCTGTGACGATTACTTTTCAGGTAGTTTGATATCTTTAAACATCTCTTCTATTTCTTCGTTCGAGCGCAACGCCACGGCGGTATCCACCACGTCACGCGTCAAATGCGGGGCGAAACGTTGAATGAAATCATACATGTAACTGCGCAGGAACGTGCTGCGACGAAAACCGATCTTTGTCGTGCTGTGGCTGAAGACGTCGTGGGCGTCCACGCGAACCAGATCCGGATCGGACAGCGGATCGACGGCCATGCTGGCAATCACCCCCACTCCTAAGCCTAAACGCACGTAGGTTTTGATCACATCGGCGTCAGTCGCCGTAAAGACGATACGTGGCGTCAAACCTGCGCGGTTAAACGCGGTATCCAGTTCAGAGCGCCCCGTAAAGCCAAAGGTGTACGTCACCAGTGGATACTGTGCCAGTTCTTCAATGGTCACCGACCCTTTATTGGCCAGCGGATGCTCAGGCGTCACCACAATCGAACGATTCCAGTGATAGCATGGCAACATGACCAGATCGTCATACAGATGCAGCGCTTCCGTGGCAATGGCAAAGTCGGCATTTCCTTTTGAAACCGCTTCAGCGATCTGTGTGGGTGACCCCTGGTGCATATGCAACGACACACGCGGATAGCGCTCGATAAAGCCTTTAATCACATTCGGTAGCGCATAACGCGCCTGGGTATGCGTCGTCGCAATATAGAGAGAGCCTTTATCCGGCCAGGTATGCTCACCGGCAACGGACTTTATCGCATCCACTTTGGAGAGCACTTCGCGCGCAATGCGGATAATCTCCTGACCAGCCGGCGTCACCTGAGTCAGATGCTTACCGCTACGGGCAAAGATCTGGATGCCAAGTTCGTCTTCCAGCATGCGAACCTGCTTACTGATACCCGGTTGCGAGGTATAAAGGCCTTCCGCGGTGGAGGAGACGTTAAGGTTGTGATTCACCACCTCAACAATGTAGCGAAGCTGCTGTAATTTCATGTTAAACCATCCAGATTAGCGCCATCAGGTCATCGTTTCAGAGCAGGCAGTGATGCGCTGCTAATACGATTTAATAATAAAAAAGCCGTTAACTATAACCACTATATCATTAATAAACAGGCTGTATAGCGGTGAGTAAAAAATAATAAGTCCGCTATAAAAACAAAAAAAGGGCCGCTTACGCGACCCTCTTCAGCACAACTGCACCGTGGGCGGTTACTTCTTGCCTTCGACCCATTTACCATCAACAAAGAAGGCAGACCAGCCGGTCGCTTTCCCGTCTTTTTCAGCGGCAACATACTGCTGTTTGGTCTTACGGCTAAAACGCACCAGCGTTTTATTGCCTTCCGGATCCTGTTGCGGCGCATCGGCCAGATAACGCAGTTTTTCTGGCAGACGATCGCGGAAGCGGTATAACTCTTCCACCAGCGGTGCGCGCGTCTCACGGGATTTCGGGAAAGTATTGGCGGCCAGGAAGACCCCGGCAGCGCCATCACGCAGCACGAAATACGCATCCGATTTTTCACACGGCAACTCGGGCAGCGGAACCGGATCTTCTTTCGGCGGTGCAACTTCACCGTTACGCAGGATCTTACGGGTGTTTTTACACTCGTCGTTAGTGCATGCCATGTACTTACCGAAACGCCCCATCTTCAGGTGCATCTCAGAGCCACATTTTTCGCACTCGACGATCGGACCGTCATACCCTTTGATACGGAATTCGCCTTCTTCGATCTCGTAGCCGTCGCAGGTCGGGTTATTACCACAAACATGCAGCTTGCGCTTCGGATCGATCAGGTAGCTGTCCATCGCCGTACCGCACTTCTGACAACGACGTTTGGCGCGCAGGGCGTTGGTTTCCGCGTCATCACCTTCCAGCACGTTCAGGACTTCGTTTTCCGGCACCAGGTTAATGGTGGTTTTGCAGCGCTCTTTCGGCGACAACGCATAACCCGAGCAGCCAAGGAACACGCCAGTACTGGCGGTGCGAATTCCCATTTTGCGTCCGCAGGTGGGGCAGTCGATGCTGGTCAACACCATCTGGTTCGGACGCATCCCGCCCTCTTCCGGATCTTTCTCCGCTTTGTCGAGTTGCTGAGTAAAATCACTGAAAAAGTTGTCGAGCACGCCTTTCCATTCGATTTCGTGATTCGCGACCTGGTCGAGGCTGTTTTCCATCTGCGCGGTGAAATCGTAGTTCATCAGCTCGCGGAAATTCTCTTCCAGACGATCGGTGACAATCTCACCCATTTTTTCCGCATAGAAGCGACGGTTTTCCACCCGCACGTAGCCACGATCCTGAATGGTCGAAATGATCGACGCATAGGTCGACGGACGGCCAATTCCGCGTTTTTCCAGCTCTTTCACCAGCGAGGCTTCGCTGAAGCGCGCCGGTGGCTTGGTGAAGTGTTGAGCCGGGATCAGTTCAACCAGAGACAGCGCATCACCTTTATTCACCGCCGGCAGCGTCCGGTCTTCATCACCTTTACGCAACGCGGGCATCACTTTCGTCCAGCCGTCGAAGCGCAGAATACGACCGCGCGCCTTCAGACGAAAATCACCCGCACCCACGGTTAGGGTGGTGGAATCGTACTGCGCCGGGGTCATCTGACAGGCGACAAACTGACGCCAGATCAGCTGATACAGTTTTTGCGCGTCGGCTTCCATATCCTTCAGCGTTTCCGCCAGTACGGAGACGTCGGAAGGACGAATCGCTTCGTGTGCTTCCTGCGAATTTTCTTTGCTGGCGTACTGATTCGGACTTTCCGGCAGATATTTCTTGCCGAAATTGTCGCCGATGTAACCGCGCACCATATTCACGGCATCCTGACTCAGGTTGGTCGAGTCGGTACGCATATAGGTGATGTAGCCCGCTTCGTACAAACGCTGCGCCATCATCATAGTCTTTTTCACGCCAAAACCGAGACGCGTGCTGGCCGCCTGTTGCAGCGTGGAGGTGATAAACGGCGCGCCCGGCTTGCTGCTGGTTGGCTTGTCTTCACGTTCCAGAACGCTGTAGCGCGCTTTCTCCAGCAGGCTTACCGCCGCAAGCGTCTGCTCACGGTTCTCCGGACGAAACGGCTTGTCGTTCTGATGGGTCACCTGCAAAGGCAGCGCATCGCCGGAAGGCGTGGTGGTATTGGCATCAATTTCCCAGAACTCTTCCGGTACAAACGCTTTAATCTCGCGCTCACGCTCAACGACCAGACGCACCGCCACGGACTGAACGCGACCGGCTGACAGACCGCGAGCAATCTTTTTCCACAACAGCGGCGAGACCATATAGCCCACCACGCGATCCATAAAGCGACGTGCCTGCTGAGCGTTAACCCGGTCAATGTTCAGTTCGCCCGGCTTTTCAAACGCCTGACGAATCGCATTCTTGGTAATTTCGTTAAACACCACGCGACTATAACGCGTGTCATCACCCCCGATCACTTCCCGCAGGTGCCATGCAATGGCTTCCCCTTCGCGGTCAAGGTCGGTTGCGAGATAGATGTGGTCGGCCTTTTCAGCCAGTTGTTTCAGTTCAGAGACGACCTTCTCTTTACCGGGCAGCACTTCATAGTGCGCATCCCAGTTGTGCCACGGGTCAACGCCCATACGGTTGACGAGCGCGCCACGTTCATCCTTTTTGGGCTTTTTAGCCGTTTTGGTGGAGGTAGAGTCGGCGCTCTTTTTAGCTGCTGAGCCACTGGTCGGCAAGTCACGGATATGACCGACGCTGGACTTAACCACGTAGTCATTACCCAGATACTTGTTGATCGTTTTGGCTTTTGCCGGGGACTCAACGATGACAAGAGCTTTACCCATATTCACCTTTACCTAAATTGATTCTTCCAGGAATGCGTCGCACGTTGATACACCATCCACTGGCGACGAGCCACGGATATGGTCCCTGCGTCTGCGGATATCAACCCCTTGTACTGACTCTGTACACTAAATAGCCAGGTGACTGAGTTGACAGGTTTTTTCGCACAGAGGCGCTATAGCACGACGGAATTTCGGTCGAATGTCAAGCAAATCTGTTGCCTGGTTGACGAAAGCGTCACACTGTACCTGATAAAATTCGTTACGCAACTTTATTAGCATGCAAAACTAAATCCTGCCAGTCAGCAAAGGTTGACAACCCCTTGTACACACTGAGGGAATATTTGCCCAAAAGAGTCGGTCGGCGTAGACTAATGCCCTTGTTTAAGGAGTAAAAAATGCGCAAAGAGACACAACCTATCGATCGCGAAACGCTGTTGATTGAAGCCAACAAAATCATTCGTGAGCATGAAGATACGCTGGCGGGCATTGTTGCCACCGGTGTGACCCAGCGAAATGGGGTGTTGGTCTTCAGTGGGGATTACTTTTTAGACGAGCAAGGTTTACCCACGCCAAAGAGCA
>NZ_JBFWLF010000329.1:0-4701 GCF_050252275.1 Citrobacter sp.
TTTCCAGATCGGTGGTGGCAAACAGGTGGTTCATCACCTGTTCCATGTCCACGCGATTGGAACGCGGCACCACCACCAGACGGGTCGGGTTTTCGTGGTCTGACTCATCGCGCAAATCGTCTACCATCGGCAGCTTTTTATTGCGCATCTGGGCGGCGATTTGCTCCAGCACGCGCGCGCCGGAAACCTGGTGCGGCAGCGCGGTAATCACCACCGCGCCGTCTTCTTTCTTCCATACCGCGCGCATGCGCACGGAGCCGCGCCCGTTTTCATAAATTTTACGAATCTCGGCGCGCGGGGTAATGATTTCCGCTTCGGTCGGGTAGTCCGGGCCGTGGACAATATCCAGCAGCTCGTCCAGCGTGGTTTTCGGCTGCTCAATCAGGGTGATCGCGGCTTTTGCCACTTCACGCAGGTTGTGCGGCGGAATATCGGTCGCCATGCCGACCGCGATACCGGTTGTACCGTTAAGCAGGATGTTCGGCAGACGCGCAGGCAGCATTTTCGGCTCCTGCATCGTTCCGTCGAAGTTTGGCACCCAGTCAGCGGTTCCCTGGCCGAGTTCACTCAGCAGCAGTTCGGCGTATCTGGACAGGCGGGATTCGGTATAACGCATCGCCGCGAAGGATTTCGGATCGTCCGGCGCCCCCCAGTTCCCCTGGCCATCAACCAGCGGATAACGGTAAGAGAACGGCTGCGCCATCAGCACCATGGCCTCATAGCAGGCGCTGTCTCCGTGCGGGTGGTATTTACCCAACACGTCGCCGACGGTACGGGCGGATTTTTTAAATTTGGCGCTGGCATTCAGCCCCAGCTCTGACATCGCATAGACGATGCGGCGCTGAACGGGTTTCAGACCATCACCAATAAACGGCAACGCCCTGTCCATGATGACGTACATGGAGTAATTCAGATAGGCGTTTTCCGTGAATTCATGCAGCGCAAGGCGCTCTGCCATATCGCTCATTAATCGTGATTCCTCAACTGTAAGCCCGCCAGATACGCGGTATCTTTTCGGGCAATATTGCCGCAGATACTACCTTATCTGACGCGTTGAGTCACAAAGAAAAGGGCCGCGAACGCGGCCCTGACAGGGATTATTTGCTGACTTTACTGATTTGCTTCACGTCAATTTCAACGGAATTCCAGTCTTTATCCACTTCACCCTGAATTTCAACGGTATCCTGCGGGGTAACCGTCACGCCATTCCAGCGTTTGTGGTCGATATCGACATTGATGGTGCCTGTCGCATCTTTAAACAGATAGAGGTCATCGGAAATACGTTCAACGATGTTGCCGCGCAGCGTCACCCAGGTGTCATCACGCAAGGATTTCGCACTTTCTACCGTCGTGCTACTACCGTTAGGCCCCTGGAAGCCGCCGCTCTGCGTTTGCGTCGCGGACGGGCCAGAAAAACCACCCTGCTGCGCGGCCAGAACCGGTGCGGAGCAGAGCGCCATGACGGCAACAATTGCAGCCAGTTTTTTCATGATCATTTCTCCCTTTGATGTCATTTCACATCCATTAAATACGGTAATCCTTAACAAGTTCTTAAGGCAAAAAAAGTCTCTTTTTTGCTGTACATCACGTGCAACATCGCGGTTTACTTGCCTTTATCACAGCGGGTGCAGGGATGAAAATATGCGAATTTTACTGGTTGAAGATGATGCGTTGATTGGTGACGGCATTAAAACCGGGCTGAGTAAAATGGGCTTTAGCGTCGACTGGTTTACCGAAGGTCGTCAGGGAAAAGAAGCGCTCTACAGCGCGCCTTACGACGCGGTGATCCTCGATCTCACGCTGCCGGGAATGGACGGGCGCGATATTCTGCGCGACTGGCGCGAACAGGGAAAGCGCGAGCCGGTGCTGATCCTCACCGCACGCGATGCGCTGGCCGAACGCGTCGAAGGGCTTCGACTCGGGGCCGATGATTATCTGTGTAAACCCTTTGCACTGATAGAAGTCGCCGCCAGACTGGAGGCGCTGATGCGTCGCGCCAGCGGTCAGGCCAGCAGTGAATTACGCCACGGGCGGGTGACCTTACGTCCCGGCGATCGGGTCGCGACACTGGCGGGTGAGCCACTGATACTCAAGCCAAAAGAGTTCGCACTTCTGGAATTACTGATGCGTAATAAAGGTCGCGTGCTGCCGCGCAAGCTCATTGAAGAGAAGCTGTATAACTGGGACGAAGAGGTCACCAGCAATGCCGTTGAAGTGCACGTCCACCATCTGCGACGCAAGCTGGGCAGCGATTTCATTCGCACCGTTCACGGCATCGGCTATACGCTTGGCGAGGTATCATCGTGACCCAACGACTCAGCCTGCGCGTCAGGCTTACCCTCATTTTTCTGATTCTGTCAGCCATTACCTGGGCGGCATCGAGTTTTGTCGCCTGGAAAAAAACAACGGATAACGTTGATGAACTGTTTGATACCCAGTTGATGCTCTTCGCCAAACGCCTGGTTACGCTCGATATCAATGAACTGCACGCCACCGAACGGATGGCGCATACGCCAAAGAAATTCAAGCACGGTCATGTTGATGATGATGCGCTGACCTTTGCCGTCTACACCACGGACGGTAAGATGGTGCTGCACGACGGCGATAATGGTCAGAACATCCCCTATAGCTACCGCCGGGAAGGCTTTGATGACGGCAAGTTAAATGGCGATGACGATAAATGGCGTTTTATCTGGCTGACTTCCTCCGATGGTAAGTACCGCATCGTGGTCGGTCAGGAGTGGGAATACCGTGAAGATATGGCGCTGGCGATTGTGACGGCGCAACTGGTTCCCTGGCTTATCGCCCTGCCGCTGATGCTGCTGTTGTTGATTATGCTGCTGCATCGGGAGCTCATGCCGCTTAAAAAGCTGGCGCAGGCGTTGCGTCTGCGCGATCCGGAATCCAGCGAGCCGCTCAGCTCACACGGCGTCCCGAGTGAAGTGCGCCCGCTGGTCGAATCGCTCAACCAGCTTTTTACCCGTACCCATAAGATGATGGTGCGCGAACGGCGCTTTACCTCAGACGCCGCCCACGAACTGCGTAGTCCGTTAACGGCGCTAAAAGTCCAGACGGAGGTGGCGCAGCTTTCTGATGATGATCCGCAGGCACGCGAGAAAGCGCTGATGCAACTCCATACGGGCATCGATCGTGCCACGCGTCTGGTCGACCAGTTGCTGACGCTTTCCCGTCTCGACTCGCTGGATAACCTGCAGGACGTCGCCACGCTCTCTCTTGAGGAAGTGCTTCAGTCTGCGGTAATGGACATCTGGCAACCCGCGCAGCAGGCGCAGATTGATGTGCGTTTGCAGATCAACGCTCATAATGTGACGCACACCGGGCAACCGCTACTGCTCAGTTTGCTGGTGCGCAATCTGCTGGATAACGCCATCCGCTACAGCCCCAAAGGTAGCGAGGTGGATGTCACGCTTGACGCCCGGCAGTTTACGGTCAGAGACAACGGCCCCGGCGTCACGGCAGAAGTCCTGCCTCACATTGGCGAACGCTTTTATCGTCCGCCCGGACAGCAGGTTACCGGCAGCGGGCTGGGCCTGTCGATTGTCCGTCGCATTGCCGCCCTGCACACAATGACAGTGTCGTTTGACAATGCGCCAGACGGGGGTTTTATCGCGACAGTGAAGTGGTAATCGTCGATTATTGCGCCAGATGCAAAAGACTTTGCACATTTTGCTAATTTCACCCTACCGGCTGTTGACGTAAAATTAGCCTCAAACGCATTTCAGAGGATTAATAATGAGCAACATCCTGATTATCAACGGCGCGAAAAAATTCGCACACTCCAACGGCCAATTGAACGACACCCTGACGGAAGTCGCCGACGGCACGCTGCGCGACCTCGGGCATAGCGTCAAAATCGTCCGCGCTGACAGCGATTACGACGTGAAAGAAGAAGTGCAGAACTTCGTCTGGGCGGACGTGGTTATCTGGCAAATGCCAGGCTGGTGGATGGGTGCGCCGTGGACCGTGAAAAAATACATTGATGACGTGTTCACCGAAGGCCACGGCACACTGTATGCCAGCGATGGTCGTACCCGCTCAGATGCTTCGAAGAAATACGGCTCCGGCGGTCTGATTCAGGGGAAAAAATACATGCTTTCTCTGACCTGGAACGCACCGATGGAAGCCTTCACCGATAAAGATCAGTTTTTCCATGGCGTGGGCGTTGATGGTGTTTATCTGCCGTTCCATAAGGCGAATCAATTCCTTGGAATGGAAGCGCTGCCGACCTTTATTACCAATGACGTCATTAAAATGCCGGATGTACCACGTTCTGTTGCAGAATATCGCGAGCATCTGCAGGCGATTTTTGGTTAACTGGTAACCTGGAATTAGAAGGAGTTAACCATGCTTACAGTTATTGCTGAAATCCGCACCCGTCCGGGACAACATCACCGTCAGGCCGTCCTCGATCAGTTTGCGAAAATTGTTCCAACCGTACTGAAAGAAGAAGGCTGCCACGGCTACGCGCCGATGGTAGATCATGCGGCAAACGTGAGTTTTCAGACCATGGCGCCTGATTCAATCGTGATGATTGAGCAGTGGGAAAGCATCGCGCATCTTGAAGCGCACCTGCAAACCCCGCATATGAAAGCCTACAGCGAAGCCGTTAAGGGCGATGTGCTGGAGATGAATATTCGTATTCTGGAATCCGGTATTTAAACATACCGCGTTGCGCCGGGT
>NZ_JBFWLF010000330.1:0-4661 GCF_050252275.1 Citrobacter sp.
GTGATGCGTAACGTCCCGGTCGGTATTCGCGCCGGGATCGCCGGACTCGGCCAGATCGATAAATCACTGGATGAAGCCTCGCTCAGTCTGCGTGCCGGGAGCTTACGCACTATCACGCACATTCTGCTGCCGCTGCTGCGCCCGGCCATTCTCTCGGCGCTGATCTACAGCTTCGTGCGCGCCATCACCACCGTCAGCGCGATTGTCTTCCTCGTTACGCCGGACACCCGCGTAGCAACGGCCTACATTCTGAACCGCGTGGAAGACGGCGAGTACGGCGTGGCGATTGCCTACGGGTCGATTCTGATCGTGGTCATGCTGGCGATTATTTTCATCTTTGACTGGCTGATTGGGGAAGCGCGTATTTCCCGGTCTAAAGCCAAAAACCAGGCGTAATGGAGCGCACTATGAGTCAGAAAAATTTCGTTGAACTGCGCAACGTCACTAAACGATTCGGCAGCAACACGGTCATCGACAATATCAATCTCACCATCCCGCAGGGGCAGATGGTGACGCTGCTTGGCCCGTCCGGCTGCGGCAAGACCACCATTCTGCGCCTGGTCGCCGGTCTGGAAAAACCGAGCGAAGGTCAAATTTTTATTGATGGCGAAGACGTCACTCATCGTTCTATTCAGCAGCGCGATATTTGTATGGTGTTCCAGTCGTATGCTCTGTTCCCACATATGTCGCTGGGGGAAAACGTCGGCTACGGTCTGAAGATGCTGGGCGTGTCGCGCGCCGATGTGAAGACGCGGGTGAAAGAGGCGCTGGCAATGGTCGATCTGGAAGGATTCGAGGACCGCTATGTTGATCAGATCTCCGGCGGTCAGCAGCAGCGCGTGGCGCTGGCGCGCGCGCTGATCCTCAAACCGAAGGTGCTGTTATTTGACGAACCATTGAGTAACCTCGACGCCAACCTGCGCCGCAGCATGCGCGATAAGATCCGCGAGCTGCAAAAGCAGTTTGATATCACCTCGCTGTACGTTACCCACGATCAGAGCGAAGCCTTTGCGGTTTCCGACACCGTGCTGGTGATGAACAAGGGGCATATCATGCAGATAGGCTCGCCGCAGGATCTCTATCGCCAACCCGCCTCCCGTTTTATGGCGAGCTTTATGGGTGACGCCAACCTGTTCCCGGCGACCTTCAGCGAAGCCTCTGTTGATATCTTTGGTTATCGCCTGCCTCGCCCGACGCACTTTGTGGCTCAGGGCACCGGCACCGTTGGCGTCAGGCCGGAAGCGATCACCTTAAGCGATCGCGGAGAGGAGAGTCAGCGCTGTGTGATTCGTCATGTCGCCTATATGGGACCACAGTATGAAGTCACGGTGGAGTGGCATGGACAGGAGATCCTGTTACAGGTCAACGCTACACGCCTGCAGCCGGATGTCGGTGAGACGTACTATCTGGAAATCCACCCGTACGGCATGTTTGTGTTAGCGGATGCGGCATGATGCAATGCCGGGTAAGGCATCAGCCACACCCGGCACAAACTCAACGTTGCGCGTTCAGCGCGGCGATATCCTCTGGCGTGGTGCGACAGCACCCGCCAATCAACTTCGCCCCGGCCGCCTGCCACTGCGGCAGGTAATCCGCCAGGCGCGCACACGATTCATCATGATGATGCCAGCTTTTGCTGCTCGCATCGTAATGCTCTCCGCTGTTCGGATAGACCACCAGCGGCAGCGCCGTTATCCCGTGCAGATGCTGCAAAGCGGCGGTGGCCTGTTGCAGGGCAATACAATTGATCCCCACCGCCACCGTCTGCGGATAGTGTTCGAGAAACGTCATAACCTCGCGTAGCGGCGTGCCGTCGCTCAGATGCTCGCTGTCGCGCAGGGTAAAAGAGTACCACGCACGCGCACGCGGATATGCGGTTAACAACGCCGCCAGTGCCTGAATCTCGGCAAAATTTGGTAGCGTTTCGCAGGCCAGCAGATCGACTCCGGCATCCAGCAACGCCTCCACGCGCGGACGGTGGAACGCCTGATAATCTTCGCCGCTCAGCGTGTAATCTCCGCGATACTCCGAACCATCAGCCAGAAATGCGCCGTAAGGTCCGACCGAACCGGCGACCAGCAGCGTGCCCGCCTGCGGATTTTCTGCCAGAAACGCCTCACGCGCTTTACGCGCCAGCTCAACACTTTTCCCAATCAGCGCTTTCGCCTGCGCCTCATCAAAGCCGCAGGCGGCAAATCCCGCTGGCGTCGCCTGATAGCTGGCGGTGATGGCGCACTGCGCCCCCGCCCGAAAATAGTCAAGGTGCACTTCGCGGATAAGCTCCGGGTTTTCCAGCAGAATTTTCGCTGACCATAGGCTGTCGACTAAATGGCACCCACGCGCTTCCAGCTCCGTCGCCAATGCGCCATCCAGCAACAGGAAATCCTGCTTATCCAGGAGGGCGCTTAACGGATTATATTGCGACATGATAAGGCTCCTGTTTTACGAACGAGAACAGTCACCATAACACAGCGTCAGCGACGGGGATCCGCGCTCGCACGCAATTCCCGATATACCGTCAGCGTTGCACCAGTCGCAAAAACCCGCGTCGGGCGCTTAATGCAGGATCAGGAGTCACAATCAGATACAGAATGGGTCGCCAGCTCATAACGCCTCCACTTCATGGGGGTTATCTACACTCTGGCAGGGGCAAAGCAGCCTGACACTAAGACAAAAGTAGGAATGCTGCGCTATTGCTCATACCACAACGTGCGGGGCAAGTAAGAGAGAAACAGCCCTCCCGGCAAAAAAGCCGGGAGGGCTGGGGGCACATCATAAGGCTAGAACTGGTATTTGATTCCCAGCACGCCGCTCGTATCGCGAAAACCGTTATGACCCATTCGTTGCGCAACGTTGCCCCAGACGCTCAGGTCCCGGGTCAACCGCCCCTCGACACCCACCTTCACTTCACCGACGTTTCGACTTCCCTGCAGGGAGGTGCTCGTGTCATTCATCCTGACGCCGTACTGCTTCGAGTTGTGTATCCAGTTCGCCTCGATAAAGGGTTCAAACTCGCGTACGGTTCCTTTTTCCGCAGCGCTTTTACCATTGACGTAAAGACGCATACCCAGACGGGTCTGAATATTGTTGTCGCCCTGTCCCTGAACCCGCGTGCCGTTTTTCTCCGTATGGTCGTTAGCCTTCACTCCCATCCAGGTGATCTGTGCCTGTGGGCGAAGCCAGACGTTACTTTCCCAGTCGCCTGGCGCCTTGAATGACCCCAGATGGAAGGCGTAACCCGATTCCAGCGACGCCGTCAGCCCCTTGCTTTTATAGCTTTCCTGAGCAATCTCATCACCTTTAACCGTATTGTCAAACCAGTTATAGAGTACCCATGAATCGACATACAGGCCGGTTTTATCCACGGCGTTCTGATACCAGGTTCCGTACAGACCCGCGCTGTAGCCGCTCACCTCACCACGAGAATCGTAGCCTGACAGGCTGTTATGGATGTCGTTATCCTGCTTACCATAGCCTGCCATTACGCCCAACTGATAGCCATCCGTGCCGTTCACACTCCCCTGCAACAACGCGCCGCCGATCTGCACAACAACGCGGTTAGAAGACGATGTGTTCTGATCGTCTGACATCCGCCCCTTGCTGTGCCCGCCTGACGTACGCAGCCACAGACTGGTCATATGCCGTTCCCCGGTAGCAGGGTCGGTATACCAGGTACCTCCCTGACGGTCCTGCAGTCGGGTGTTAAACAGCGTATTCGCTGCCGCCAGGTTGCTGGCATAGCTTCCCCCCTCAGGGCGATAGAGATTGACCGCATCCGAGGGTTCGCCCGGCGCAGGTCGATCGTTATCAATGACATCAGGGGAATCATCAGGAACAGGCGTGTCCGCCAAATGGGTTAAATACCAGTTATTCCTGTCACTGCCGGAAGCCGTTCCCTGCTTCACGTGATATTCATAGCTTCCCGCCACGATACGACCTCGTTGCACAAAAGCCTCTGGCGTTGAACTGCCGGTCTCAATAATTTTAATCCCTTCATGCAGCAAGGCCCCTGAGCCATTCTCATTGTTAACATGCACATAGGTCGTGCCGGTCGCGTTGCCGGTAATCACCAGCTTATCCGTCAGGCTGTTGTCGCCGCCGAGAACGGTGCCCAGCGAAAGCGTACCGCCATTACCCGCATAGTCACCATTGATGGTCAATGTATTCCCGGCGCTGGTCACGCTGTTGTTAAGAATGATATTGCCGCTATTCGTCACATCGCCCGTCAGCATGACGTTGAGAGGTGAAGAAGGCGGAACACCATAATCATCAATCAGCAAGGTGCCACGGTTCTCCAACGCATTGACGATCTGGCTGTTGCCGTGAAGGTTAAGCGTCCCTTCCTCGCCGACGATAACGCCGGAGGTACTGGCAAATGCATTCGACGTGGTCGTCTTCAGCATGCCTTCACTGACAAAAGTCGACCCCGTATAGGTATTTTCCGCCGACAGTATCAGCGTGCCTTCTCCCGCTTTGGTCAGGCTTTTACCATCCCAGGCCGGATTGACCTGTGCCGTATTGTCCGCCAGCGCGACGCCGAGATCGAAGGTTCTGCCCTCATCAAGCGTGAACGTTCCGTGCGCATCCGAATCCAGCCCGTTCCAGTACAGAGAGTACTTAATGACTCGAGAACCTGCGTTGATATAAGCAAAGTCCGGCTG
>NZ_JBFWLF010000331.1:0-4648 GCF_050252275.1 Citrobacter sp.
TGAACGACTTTATCGACCGCGGTCGTGTGAAGAAAGTTTACGTCATGTCCGAAGCCAAATACCGTATGTTGCCGGAAGATATCGGTAACTGGTATGTGCGCGGCAGCGATGGTCAAATGGTGCCATTCTCAGCCTTCTCGTCTTCACGCTGGGAATACGGTTCACCGCGTCTGGAACGCTATAACGGTCTGCCTTCTATGGAGATCTTAGGTCAGGCGGCACCGGGTAAGAGTACCGGTGAAGCGATGGCAATGATGGAGCAGTTGGCCAGTAAGCTGCCATCCGGTATCGGCTACGACTGGACGGGGATGTCCTACCAGGAACGTCTGTCGGGTAACCAGGCCCCTGCCCTGTATGCCATCTCACTGATTGTCGTCTTCCTGTGTCTGGCGGCGTTGTATGAGAGCTGGTCGATTCCGTTCTCCGTTATGCTGGTGGTTCCGCTGGGGGTAATTGGTGCGCTGTTAGCGGCCACTTTCCGCGGTCTGACCAACGACGTTTACTTCCAGGTGGGCCTGCTCACAACCATTGGGTTGTCGGCGAAGAACGCGATACTGATCGTCGAATTCGCCAAAGATCTGATGGATAAAGAGGGCAAAGGCCTGATTGAAGCGACGCTGGATGCGGTTCGTATGCGTTTACGTCCGATCCTGATGACCTCTCTGGCGTTCATTCTGGGCGTTATGCCACTGGTTATCAGCTCCGGTGCCGGTTCCGGCGCGCAGAACGCCGTAGGTACTGGCGTAATGGGTGGGATGGTCACCGCAACGGTTCTGGCTATCTTCTTCGTCCCGGTTTTCTTTGTGGTGGTACGCCGCCGCTTCAGCCGGAAAAGTGAAGATATTGAACACAGCCATTCCGTAGAACATCGCTGATGCTCATCTGATAAAAGGCCGCGCAAGCGGCCTTTTTTTCGAATGAAATCAGCAAAAGGGCTTATTGATACCTTGTTGACTTTTGGTTGTAGATAATAAAGGTTATAATCCATAAGAGGATGAAGGCTATTTCTGGCCATTTGGCTTATGGCTTATTCCCTGCTTAACCACTCATTATTAAGACAATTCCTGGGGGGCATCCGTTTCTGGTTTCGTGCCGGAGGTAAGCGACGAGGATGGAAAGAGGGGATAATCTGATGAATTTCAAAATAATCACGTAATTATCTCATTTCGGAATGGGCTGGCGACATGCTATAATGAGAAAAATCCACAAACCTTCACTTTCTCTCATATTACATTAATTGTAATTTTTCGTAATATAACGATGAAATCTTTTTTAGAGTAGATTATAGTTAAATCATCAAGCGTAGAAGGCAAGTACCAGGTCAGTTAGTTGTACCCATCCCGAAAGGTGTTCGGTTAGTTCAAGCCACTAAGAAGGGGATGCGTTATGGATGAATACTCACCCAAAAGACATGATATAGCGCAGCTTAAATTTCTTTGTGAAACGCTTTATCACGACTGTCTTGCAAACCTTGAAGAAAGCAATCATGGCTGGGTAAACGACCCAACCTCGGCGATCAACCTTCAACTCAACGAACTGATAGAGCATATTGCAACCTTCGCACTTAATTATAAAATTAAGTATAATGAGGACAATAAGCTGATTGAGCAGATTGATGAATATCTGGACGACACATTTATGTTGTTCAGCAGTTATGGCATTAATGCGCAGGATCTGCAGAAATGGCGGAAATCAGGTAATCGCTTGTTCCGCTGCTTTGTGAATGCCACCAGAGCTAACCCTGTTAGTTTATCTTGTTAAAAATTATTACAATCATAGGTAAGATTTATGTCCGATAAACCATTAACTAAAACTGATTATTTGATGCGCTTGCGACGCTGTCAGACAATTGACACGCTTGAACGCGTGATTGAGAAAAATAAATATGAATTATCTGACAATGAATTGGCTGTATTTTACTCAGCCGCCGATCACCGTCTTGCAGAATTGACGATGAATAAACTTTACGACAAGATCCCCTCCTCCGTCTGGAAATTCATTCGTTAATTTGATTACTGAATATCAGGAAATACGGATGTTTTCCTGGGGAACATTTATCTTATTTGCAATAACAATAGCATGGCTATTGTGACTTCTGTCACGGTATAGTTCAGGGATCGTTCCCTGATTAACGCAGACCCTCTACTGTATTGCCTCACCAGTGAACAGGCAGAGAGCGCAGAATGAGTGAAGAGAAGCGTAAAATGATAGCGGGTGAACGGTATCACCCGGCAGATGAGACTCTGCGCCATGACCGATTGCAGGCGCGTCGGTTCGTTCACCGCTACAATCACACCGCCCCGGATGAAAAGGCCGAACGCCTGGCTATTCTCCACGCCCTGTTAGGTCAGTGCGACCGCCCCTACATCGAGCCGTCATTTCGCTGTGACTACGGTTACAATATCTTCCTGGGTAAAGACTTTTACGCCAACTTCGACTGCGTCATGCTCGACGTCTGTCCCATTATTATTGGTGATAACTGCATGCTGGCTCCCGGCGTTCATATCTATACCGCCACGCATCCGCTGGATGCGACAGAACGCAATAGCGGACTGGAGTTCGGCAAACCCGTCACGATTGGCAATAATGTCTGGATTGGTGGGCGTGCGGTCATTAATCCCGGCGTCAGCATTGGTGACAATGTGGTGGTTGCCTCCGGCGCCGTAGTGACCAAAAGCGTACCCGCCAACGTCGTGGTGGGGGGTAATCCAGCACGGATTATTAAAACACTGTAAATAGAATTGTAACTGTTATGCTAAATTGTGGTTAATCTGTTACTTTTTTCAGGCTAATCGCCCACTTAAAATAGGGCGTTCCCCTGTAAGTTGCGAAATCACGAAGGCAAAAAATGACAGAAATACAACGCCTGCTCACTGAAACCATCGACGATCTAAATGTGCGTGAGAAGCGCGATAATAAGCCCCGCTTTAGCATCAGCTTTATTCGTAAACATCCAGGCCTGTTTATCGGGATGTATGTTGCGTGGTTTGCCACGCTGGCGGTCATGCTGCAATCAGAAACGCTGGTTGACTCCGTCTGGCTGCTGGTGGTGCTGTTTATCATCCTCAACGGTTTTTTCTTTTTTGATGTCGCCCCGCGCTATCGCTATGAAGATATCGACGTACTGGATTTCAGGGTGTGTTACAACGGCGAGTGGTACAACACCCGCTTTGTGCCTCCTACACTGATTAGCACCATCCTTCACTCCCCGGACGTTGACGATGAACGCAAAGCGCAATTACAGAAGATGCTGACGCGTAAAGGCGAACTGTCGTTTTACGATATCTTCACTCTTGCCCGCGCAGAAGCCACACCATAGCCAATTGGTATTGCCGGATAGACTTTCCCTCTATCCGGCCCTCTTCTCTCTAACGCCGTTTTTTCCTTCCCTGTACCGCTTTGAAACGCGGGTTGCTCTTACAAATCACATATAAACGCCCTTTCCGCTTTACGATCTGACAGTCGGGATGGCGCTGCTTTGCGCTACGTAATGAATTCAAGACCTGCATGATATCCTCATCAGCGTTGATATTATGTTATAATATAACATTACTCTATCGCTGAACGCATGACAGTTCAATCCTTTCCGCATTAACGCGCGTTCTTTTGCATTGAAGACGGCGAAAAGTCGGACTCCCCACAAAAAAATCTGCAGATTAACGACATCATTTACAGGGCTTTTTTCCCGATCGGATATACTTTCTCTACAATGCGTTATTAAGGATATTTGCGTGAGAACACGACATCTGGTCAGTCTGGTAACAGGAGTGCTTATCCTCGCCGTATTGGTTCCGGTCGGTTTGAGTGTCTGGCTCGCTCATCGCCAGGTCGAAAAGAAATTCATCGAGGAGCTGGATACCTACTCATCGCGCGTCTCTGAACGTACTGAACGCGTGGTGGCCCAGGCAAAACAGGCATTACAGCAGATTAACGCCGTGAACAGCGCACCGTGCTCGCGTGAACACTTACTGGCGATGCGGAGACTTTCCTTCAGCTATCGCTATGTCCAGGAAGTACTGTATCTGCGAAACAACATACCACGCTGTTCCTCTCTGGAGCAGGAAAGTTATACGTCGGCCTTCCCGCCGCCCATGAAAATCACTAACGATGGCTACCGCGCCTGGTTTACCGCGCATAACGATCTGGGGATCGAGCGTTACATGGCAGCACTGGGCTATGGCGACTATATCGTGATGATTGATCCCGCCTCTTTTATCGACGTGGTTCCTTTTGGCGCCTGGCAGATCGATGTCGCGATTATTGGCGTAAAACGCAATACCGTCATTGCCAGCAGCAGCGCGCTCGCACCGAATATTCTGCAATTTACTCAGGAAACCACGCCTCGCCACATGGAAAGTCATGGCATTATTTATGAGATTCGCCCTTTCCCGGAGATGGGCATTACCATTGTCAGTTGGGCGTCGACCCTCCCACTACAAAAAATCTGGTACCGGCAGGCGCTGATCTGGGTTCCCGCCGGCACTCTGATCGGTCTGCTGGCCGCCGCCT
Source organism: Citrobacter sp. (assembly GCF_050252275.1). Taxonomy (NCBI): domain Bacteria; kingdom Pseudomonadati; phylum Pseudomonadota; class Gammaproteobacteria; order Enterobacterales; family Enterobacteriaceae; genus Citrobacter; species Citrobacter sp. The sequence goes on from NZ_JBFWLF010000331.1 coordinate 4,510, forward strand.
TTATTTTGCGCATTCTGCGCCGTCTCCAGTCACCCCATCACCGATTGCAGGATGCCATCAATAACCGCGATATTAAGGTCCATTATCAGCCTATTGTGTCACTCAGCACCGGCAAAATCGTAGGGGCGGAAGCGCTGGC
>NZ_JBFWLF010000332.1:0-4642 GCF_050252275.1 Citrobacter sp.
AAGTGGACCAGGAATACGAAGGGATCGTGCGTCAACTGATGACCTACATGATGGAAGATTCCCGCACCATTCCCAGCGTGTTAACCGCGTTGTTCTGCGCGCGCTCTATCGAGCGTATCGGCGACCGCTGCCAGAATATCTGCGAATACATCTTCTACTTCGTGAAGGGCCAGGATTTCCGTCACGTAGGCGGTGATGAGCTGGATAAGCTGCTGGCGGGTAAAGATCCAAAAGAGTGATAAAACGTAGAAAATAAGCCGGATAAGCGTTAGCGCCATCCGGCAATTGCCCGGCGGCGCAAGCTTACCGGGCCTACAAAAATTACCGGGTAATATTCCAGCCGCGTGCTTTCCACAACGCCGGCAACTGTGCCAAATCGGTAAAAGTCGTCACTTTGGGATGTTCGATAGGCTTGTTGTGCGGATCGGCACAGAAGTAGAACACTTCCATTCCCGCATCAATCCCTGACTGCGCGCCAGCGGAAGAGTCATCGACCAGAATGCAGTTCTGTGCGTTGACGTTCATCGCTTTTGCTGCGTGGAACATCAGCGCCGGATCGGGCTTCCAGCGTTGAATATCGTAGCCGCTGTACAGTTTGTCCGGGAAATGATGCAGCATGCCCAGTTTACCCAGCGAGTGTTGCATTTTGCTGACCGGACCGTTAGAGACCACGCACATCGGCACCGTCATGCTGTCCAGCAGGGTATTCGCACCAGGGATCACTTCCAGTTCCGAGTCGAACAGGCGTGCGACCTCGGCGCGGTAGACGGGTTCTAAGTCGGCTTTGGCCAACGTCACCCCATGCTCCTCGTTAATGATATCAATGATTTCGTAGAGTTTTACGCCCTTAAAGCGTTTAAAAGTTTCTTCGAGATCGAGGGTGATACCGAATTCCTGGAACTTTGCGACGTACGCGCGGGAACAGATCACTTCACTGTCGACCAGCGTACCGTCACAGTCAAAAAATACCGCTTCAATTCCGGACATGCCTTTCCCTTTTCACTAGTTTAACGTTTACGTACTGCCTGATTGTGCAACGCAATCGTTGCCGTATAAGCAAATTCAATGAAAAAAACCTCACACAATCACCCCCTATTGTCGCATTTTGGTATAGGATAGCGACGAATTTTCCCTCCTTGTTTGGAAATTGATAATGAGTCAACAACACACAACCCAGACGTCTGGTCAGGGGATGCTGGAACGCGTGTTCAAACTGCGCGAACATGGCACAACGGCACGAACCGAAGTGATCGCCGGTTTTACCACCTTCCTGACGATGGTTTACATCGTTTTTGTTAACCCGCAAATTCTGGGCGTTGCTGGCATGGACACCAGCGCCGTCTTCGTGACCACCTGTCTGATTGCCGCGTTCGGCAGCATTCTGATGGGGCTGTTCGCTAACCTGCCGGTGGCACTTGCGCCCGCGATGGGGCTGAATGCGTTCTTTGCCTTCGTTGTGGTTGGCGCGATGGGCCTGTCGTGGCAGGTCGGTATGGGGGCGATTTTCTGGGGTGCCGTCGGTCTGCTGCTGCTGACAATTTTCCGCGTGCGTTACTGGATGATTGCCAATATCCCGGTCAGTCTGCGCGTGGGGATCACCAGCGGTATCGGTCTATTCATCGGCATGATGGGGCTTAAAAACGCGGGTGTCATCGTTGCGAATCCGGAAACGCTGGTCAGCATTGGTAATCTGACATCTCATAGCGTCCTGCTGGGCGTGCTCGGTTTCTTTATCATCGCTATCCTGGCGTCACGTAATATTCACGCCGCCGTGCTGGTATCCATCATCGTCACTACGCTGTTGGGCTGGATGCTGGGTGATGTGCACTATAACGGCATTGTCTCTGCGCCGCCGAGCGTCTCGTCGGTGATTGGGCATGTCGATCTGGCGGGGTCGTTTAACATTGGTCTGGCTGGGGTGATTTTCTCCTTCATGCTGGTTAACCTGTTTGACTCCTCCGGCACATTGATCGGCGTAACTGATAAAGCCGGTCTGGCGGATGAAAAAGGGAAATTTCCGCGCATGAAGCAGGCGCTGTTTGTCGATAGCGTCTCCTCTGTGACCGGGGCATTTATTGGTACGTCTTCCGTCACTGCTTATATCGAGTCCTCTTCCGGCGTTTCTGTTGGGGGGCGTACTGGCCTGACCGCGGTGGTGGTTGGTCTGCTGTTCTTGCTGGTGATCTTCCTTTCTCCGTTGGCTGGAATGGTACCGGGCTATGCGGCTGCAGGCGCGCTGATTTACGTCGGCGTGTTAATGACGTCCAGTCTGGCGCGCGTGAAGTGGGACGATCTCACTGAATCTGTACCGGCGTTTATCACTGCCGTGATGATGCCGTTCAGCTTCTCGATTACCGAAGGGATCGCGCTGGGCTTTATCTCTTACTGTGTGATGAAAATCGGTACCGGTCGTCTGCGTGAACTGAGCCCGTGTGTGGTCGTTGTGGCGCTGCTGTTTGTGCTGAAGATTGTGTTTATCGACGCGCACTAAGTCTGTCAGGACATAAAAAAACCCGGTAAGCATCACGCTACCGGGTTTTTTGTTTATGGCTTACGCCTTCACGCGCTGGATGTAGTCGCCAAACGCGGTGAGCTGACCGGTCAGATGGTCCAGCGTACTCTGGTCAATCACTTCACCCGTCTGCGGGTCTACTTTGTTCTGTATCACGCCACCCATAAATTCCGGCTTGTTCATGACCATGGCATCCAGGAAAACCAGGATCTGACGCAGATGATACTGGCAGCGCGCGCCGCCAATCGCCCCCATCGAGCTGGTCTGGATGAGCACCGGTTTGCCTGAAAGCGGCTGATCGGGCAGGCGTGACAGCCAGTCGATGGCGTTCTTCAGACCACCCGGCACTGAATAGTTATATTCCGGCGTAACGATAACCACGCCATCAGCCTGGCGGATTTGCTCAGCCAGCGCGTCGACGCTTGCCGGAAACCCCTCTTCCTGCTGCACGTCAGCATCGTAAAGCGGGATATCACCGATAGACGGTAACGCACTGACTTTCATACCCGCCGGGGCGATTTTCGGCAGCGTACGGGCAACCATACCGTTAAACGAACCTTTGCGCAGGCTTCCCAGTAACGTAACAACATTCAACGTTTCAGACATGGTAACTCCATCAGTTGTGCGTATAAGACGTCGCGGCAGATAATTGCGCGAATCGCATCAGACGACCCGTCGGCGCATTCGCGCGGGTCTGGATATCAGGCAGGCTTTTCCAGCCCTGCTTAACATCAAACTCCCAAAGTTGAAGTTTATCAATGGCTGGCGTAACCGCAACTGACCACACCAGCAGGTCTTCGGCATCGCAAATAGCCTCAATCTGAGCAACACGGGCACATTTCAGACGCCCGGAGACTGGCAGCAATTGCAGTTCATGCGGATCGTTGTTGCGGACGTCACCCGTCAGTTTCAGGACGCTCTGGCGTAAGGTGATCATCTGTGCGCGCGCTTCGTCCGGATCGTTTTGCTTGCTGATCCACAGGCTTTCGTTGCTGGAGAAGGTCGGGACGTCGGCGGTATGGGGGCTAATAAATCCACGGGGGGCGCGCTGGAGTTCCATATCCAGTCCGCATTCCCCTTCGGTTGTCAGCGCCACACCGACCATATTACCGGCATAGGCGATGGAAAAGCTGGGTAGATTTTTATCGCGAAATGCCGGTTTACCTTTGGCTTTGTATACGATTTCCGGTAACTCGAGCGTGCCATACAGCATAAATATCAGCTCAGCGAGAAGCCCTCGGGATGCAAGAAAACGGGTCTGGCGATGTGTGGGGAGTCTTCGTGCTTCATGATGGCAGGATGACGGAAGGCGCATCGAAATCAGGTGTCCTTCCGTCAGGATCCCTCTGGCAAAATGGGTCGCCATTTTTCTCTCCATGATTAATGGTCGGTGATAATGACGAGAGTAACATTTACTCGGTTTATAGACAGAGTAAATAGCCAAAAAGTACGACTGAATCAGCCTCCCTTACGCGCATTTACATTTCCTGGTACGGATTGGCTGTTTTTGCGTCAGGAGAGGTTGTTTGATGGTCTCCCGGGGAAGAAGGCGAATAGCCATTTGGACAACAGTGATTCCCTGACTGACATGCCGCGTTGAATGAGGCGGCATGTCAGCCTGGAGGAACAGCAATTTAACTGAATCGGGGTAACAGGTTGAAGACGTTGCCGAACCAGCAAACAATAACCGCTACACCGAACAGGATCACGATAGTCGGGATAAAGACGCCGCCCCAGACGGTAAACATTTTATTGGGGAACTTCTGGCGGGCTTTCAGGGCCAGTACCGCAGGGATGATCACGGCCCATATCGTTGCGCACAGCCCTGCGCCGCCGATGCCATAGATAAAACCGTTCGGGAAGATTAAGTATAAAAGCGCCGGGGGCAGGAAGGTTAACAAGACGGTTTTAAAACGTCCCACTGCCGAATTGTCGAATTTGAACAGATCCGCAAGATAATCAAATAGCCCCAGAGTCACACCAAAAAATGAACTGGCGACGGCCAGGTTTGAAAAAACCAGCAGACAAAATTCGATGATTCCGGTTTGCCTGGTGCCGAGAAATGATTTTACTAATGAATCAACATTACCGCCCGACGCAATGATCTCACTGAAGCTTAGATCGGAAGAG
>NZ_JBFWLF010000333.1:0-4591 GCF_050252275.1 Citrobacter sp.
CGCTTCACGGATAATCTCCGCGTTGGCGCGACCGATTTCTTTTCCCGGCCAGGCGGTACCGGCCAGCAAAATATCCCAGCCGTAAAGAGATGCGGCGTTTGAGCGCAGCATTTTCCGCAGAAACTGCGGTTTAATCAGGCGCCAGAGATGGCGCCCCATATTGTCAGGCCCAACGCTAAAGAAAAAACTTGCCCGAATGTGGTATCGGCTCAATGACGCTAACAGGCGCGGCACGCCTTCGCGGGTGCCGCGGAAGGTATCGACATCAATACGCAAGCCGACTTTTGTCATGATGAATGTTCCGTGAGATCTACACTGCGCAGGAAGAAATCCAGCGTCTCGTCAACCGTTTCGCGCATATCGATGGTAGGCTCCCAGTCCAGGCAACGTTTTGCATTACGGATGTTGGGCTTACGGTGCTCCACATCCTGATAGCCTTTGCCATAATAGCTGCTGCTCTCAACCACCCGTAACCCGGCAAACGGTGGAAAATGATGGCGCAGTGGATGTTTGTCGAAACTCTCCAGCAGCATTTCCGCCAGTTCCTTGATGCTGGCTTCGTTTTCCGGGTTGCCGATGTTGATGATTTCACCGTCGCAGCGACCCCCCGCATTTTCAATGATCCGGTACAGCGCTTCGATGCCGTCGCGGATATCCGTAAAGCAGCGTTTCTGTTTTCCGCCTTCGATAAGCTTAATCGGTGAGCCTTCCACCAGGTTAAGGATCAACTGTGTGATGGCGCGTGAGCTGCCAATTCGCGCAGAATTGAGGCTGTCGAGTCTCGGCCCCATCCAGTTGAAGGGGCGAAAGAGGGTAAATCGGAGCCCGTCTTTTTCGCCATAGGCCCAAATGACACGGTCGAGAAGCTGTTTGGACACCGAGTAAATCCAGCGGGGTTTATTGACCGGCCCGACAATCAGATTCGAGCTGTCTTCATCAAACACTTTGTCGGTACACATCCCGTACACTTCAGAAGTTGATGGGAAAATGATCCGCTTACGGTATTTCACGCAATAGCGAATGATTTTCAGGTTTTCTTCAAAATCCAGTTCAAAAACGCGCAGCGGGTTGCGGGTATATTCAATTGGCGTGGCAATGGCCACCAGCGGCAGCACCACGTCGCATTTCTTAACGTGATATTCGATCCATTCAGAATGAATGCTGATGTCGCCTTCCACAAAATGAAAACGCGGATGGTTGAGGAATCGACCAATCGCATCGCTGCCGATATCCAGACCATAGATTTCGTAGTGGTCTTCGCGCAGCAGGCGTTCGGTAAGATGGTTGCCAATAAAACCATTCACGCCGAGGATCAGCACGCGGGTACGGCGCTTGCTGGTGGCCAGTGACTGACTGTTTAAACGAGACCCCGCAACCAGGCCGAGTACCTGCGCTAACTGTGCACCCTGCATGGTGATGCCGTTACCCGCCTGTCCGGTCATTACCTCCAGCGCGCCTTCGGAACAGGCGATCAGCAGGGGCGCGACGGAAATCACGGTACCCGGTTGCGCGGTCTGGGGCTGTGGGTGGACGCGGGATGACCAGATGGTGAATTTTTGCGTGCCGGAATAGCTGAACGCGCCCGGCCAGGGGGCCGCGACCGCCCGCACCATGTTGTGCAGCGTCGTTGCCGGTCGGTTCCACGTCAGGAAACTATCTTCAGGCGTGCGACGACCAAAGTACGTTGCGTCGCTCTCGTTTTGCAAAACGTCACGCGTCTCTCTGCGTTTGATAGCGGGTAGTGCCTGTTCCAGCACCTGTCGGGCGGTCTGGCAAAGCTTATGATGTAGCGTAAGGGCCGTATCGTCAGGCGAAATAGCGACACGCTGTTGCCCGATAATGGCGCCTGCATCGGCGCGGTTGACCATGCGGTGCAGCGTCACGCCGGTTTCACTTTCGCCATTCACCAACACCCAGTTCAACGGGGCGCGACCGCGATACTTTGGCAGGAGTGAACCGTGCAGGTTGAATGCGCCTGCCGAAGCCTGTTCCAGAATTGCATCGCTGAGCAGATGACGGTAATAGAAAGAGAAAATAACGTCAGGAGCGAGTTGGCTGATACGCTCAGCCCAGATTGGATGGTTCACGTCATCCGGGGCGTAGACCGGGATCCCCGCCTCAGCGGCCAGGCGAGAAACGGAGCCAAAAAACGTGTTTTCTCCTGGATTATCCGCATGTGTAAAAATGGCGGCAATGTCATAGCCGGCGTCGAGCACGGCCTGAACGCCCAGACAGCCCATATCGTGATACGCGAAGACAACGGCTTTCATTATTGATTTTCCTTTGTAGAGTGCGGGCTTTCCGGACGAATAACTTGCTGGACGAAATAGCGGGGGCGGGCGCGAACATCGTTGTAAATTCGACCGATATATTCGCCGAGTAATCCCATGCCGATGAACTGCGCGCCGATAAAGGTAAACAGAACGGCAAACAGCATGAATACTCCTTCAGCCGCCCATTGTGGCCCCAGCGTCAGGCGGAGAATGACGAGGAGTATCGACAGAGTAAATCCGGTAACGGCGATGACGCTGCCGAGCAGGCTCAACATGCGCAAAGGCGTCGTCGTCAGGCAGGTCACCAGGTCGTACATCAGGTTAATCAGCCGCATAAAGCTGTATTTGGAATCACCAAATTCACGTTCCGCGTGATGAACGGGGATCTCCGTGGCGCGCCGGGCAAAAATATTCGCCAGAATCGGGATAAATGTGCTGCGCTCATGACAATGCAACATGGCATCGATAATGTGCCGGCGATAGGCGCGAAGCATGCATCCGTAGTCGCCCATGGCTTTGCCCGTGGTGCGCTGAATCAGATGGTTGATCATCTTCGAGGCGGTTTTACGGAACAGACTGTCCTGACGATTCTGGCGTACGGTGCCAACGACGTCATACCCTTCATCGGCTTTTGCCACCAGACGCGGGATCTCTTCCGGCGGGTTTTGCAGATCGGCATCGAGCGTAATGATCAGGTCGCCAGTAACGTGACTGAATCCCGCCATGATGGCGGAATGCTGCCCGTAGTTGCGATTGAGTAAAATCGAAACGATGTGGCTGTCTTCAGCTTCTGATGCGTCGATCAACAACCGGGCAGAGTGGTCGCTGCTACCGTCATCAATCAACAGGATTTCATAGTCTTTTCCCAGACTCTCGCAGGCCGCAGTGGTTCGCCTGAACAGTTCCGGCAGGCTTTCCTGTTCGTTATAGACAGGGATCACCACCGACACTTTCGTAATCGGAAGAGCTTCAAACATGGTTATTTACCTGCAATCTGGCGAAGTGCGGTGATGACACGAGCGGTATCCGCCGGGGTCATATCAGGAAACAGCGGTAGCGAGCAGATACGTGCGCTGTTCCATTCGGTATGGGGGAGCGACAGGGTGTTAAAGCGCTCGCGGTAATATTTCTGCGTGTGCGCCGCGCGAAAATGCAAACCGGTCCCGATTCCCTGGGCTTTGAGCGCCTCCATCAGCGCGTCACGACTGATGCCACAGCGCTCTTCGTCGGTACGAATAATAAACAGATGCCATGCATGGACGTGGGGCCATGACGGCAGGCTCAGCGGTTGAAACGGCAGATCGGCCAGCGCTTGTTGGTACGCGTGGGCGATAGTTGCCCGGCGACGGTTTAGTGTCTCTAGTTTGTCTAACTGAACCAGCGCCATCGCTGCGTTAATATCGGTTAGATTGTATTTGTAACCTGGTGTCACTACCTCGGCCTGAGGCGCGCGACCCCAGGTCTGGCGATCGTAGGCATCCACGCCGAGTCCGTGGAATTTCAGGGCGCGTAACTGCCGGGCGAGTGGCTCATCATCGGTGACGATCAGTCCTCCCTCTGCGCAGGTGACATTCTTGATGGCGTGAAAGGAGAAAATCGCGGTACCTCGTGCGCCGACGTGACGACCCTGATAATAAGTCCCGACCGCGTGGGCGGCATCTTCGATAACCGCAATGCCGTGACGTTCCGCAAGGGCGTAAATGGCATCCAGATCAGCCGGTGCGCCGGCGTAATGGACGGGAATAATGGCTTTCGTGCGCGGCGTTATGGCAGCTTCAATGTGCTCAGCGGTGACCATCAGCGTGTCGCGGTCGACATCCACCAACACTGGGGTGGCGCCCAATAGCACAATCATGTTCAGGGTGGAAACCCAGGTCATTGACGGGGTGATGACTTCATCACCGGCACCGATTCCCAGCGCCATGAGGGCGATATGCATACCTGCCGTGGCGGAGTTGACGGCAATAGCGTGGTGGTTTCCCGTCAGCTGGCAGAAGGCCTCTTCCAGTTGCTGATTTTTCGGGCCGGTCGTAATCCATCCGGAATCAAGAACCGCTTTGATTGCGGCAAGTTCTTCCGTACCTATCGCCGGGCGAGAGAAAGGCAGAAAATCAGACATTATATTTCCTTTAGCCATTTGGATACTGCGATCCTCTTATTTATTAAGTCATAAACAGGAGGCTAAATGAGGATTATCCAGTTAGAGCCAAATAATAGTGGCTGAATATTAATTTAACCTTAAGAACTTAACGTTAAGAAAATATATCCTTTGTGCTCTATATTGCATTTGCCTTGGCCAGGGTTTTCGGGCATTTTGC
>NZ_JBFWLF010000334.1:0-4545 GCF_050252275.1 Citrobacter sp.
TGAAAAAGATGGCGATCGAAACGGGCGCTGATCGTGGCATGCTGCGCCACCGGCGCACAGCGTTGGCGCAGGAGGGCGAGCTGATCTTCCAGCTTTTGCAGCAGCATGGCGGTTTTCACTGTAACACTCCGATGAAAATGATAACTGTTATGCTAAAGTAGCGTTCTGGTTTGTGATATGCCTTTATTATGCAACGAATCCTTTTAATCATCACGGGTTGGCTGGCGGTTGTATTGGGGACGCTGGGCGTCGTGTTGCCTGTATTGCCGACGACACCGTTTATCCTGCTGGCTGCCTGGTGCTTTGCCCGCTCATCGCCGCGTTTCCATAACTGGTTACTCTACCGCTCGTGGTTTGGCAGCTATTTGCGATTCTGGCAGAAATATAAGGCTATGCCGCCGGGCGTTAAGCCCCGCGCGATCGTAATGATCCTCATCACCTTCGCCGTATCGCTGTGGTTGACCCCGATGTGGTGGGTGCGGATCCTGCTGCTGGTGATCCTGGCTTGCCTGCTGGTATTTATGTGGCGAATACCTGTGATTGACGAAAAGCAACAAAAGCACTGAAGCATAATAATCGCGGTTGCAATTGCCGGCAGTAGCCAGTAAATTCGACCGTTTTCGAGCACAGGCGCACTGGGTCAAATTAATGCAGCCAACAAAGAGGCCGCTTGAAGGATGAAGTGTATAGTGCGCCGTGAAGTAACACCGTATTAATCAGGCACAAACTTATGACCGCAACTGCACAGCAGCTTGAGTTTCTCAAAAATAGCATTAAAAGCATTCAGGACTACCCGAAACCGGGCATTCTTTTCCGTGATGTCACCAGCTTACTGGAAGATCCGAAAGCTTACGCACTCAGCATCGAATTGCTGGTTGAGCGTTACAAAAATGCAGGCATCACCAAAGTTGTCGGTACCGAAGCTCGCGGCTTTCTGTTTGGCGCGCCGGTAGCGTTGGGTCTGGGCGTTGGCTTTGTGCCGGTGCGTAAACCGCGCAAGCTGCCGCGTGAAACGATCGCTGAAAGCTACGAACTGGAATACGGCACCGATCAACTGGAAATCCACCTTGATGCGATCCACGCCGGTGATAAAGTACTGGTGGTTGACGATCTGCTGGCAACCGGCGGTACGATTGAAGCGACCGTGAAACTGATCCGTCGTCTGGGCGGCGAAGTGACCGATGCGGCGTTCATCATCAACCTGTTTGACCTCGGCGGCGAACAGCGTCTGGCGCAGCAGGGCATCAACTGTTATAGCCTGGTTCCTTTCCCGGGGCACTAATCGGCTCAACAGCACCTGACGTATTACCTGAAGACATGACCTCGCTGAATTAGTGAGGTTGTGTTAGCATTCCCCCCTATGAATCCACCTTCCAGCGTTTCAGAGCCAGCCAATGAGTTATCAGGTTTTAGCCCGAAAATGGCGCCCACAAACCTTTGCTGACGTCGTCGGCCAGGAACATGTGCTGACCGCACTGGCGAACGGCTTGTCGTTAGGGCGTATTCACCATGCATATCTTTTTTCCGGTACCCGGGGTGTCGGTAAAACCTCCATTGCCCGTCTGCTGGCAAAGGGACTGAATTGCGAAACCGGCATTACCGCCACGCCGTGCGGCGTGTGTGATAACTGCCGTGAAATCGAACAGGGGCGATTTGTCGATCTGATTGAGATCGATGCTGCCTCGCGCACTAAAGTTGAAGACACCCGGGATCTGCTGGATAACGTCCAGTACGCCCCGGCGCGCGGTCGATTCAAAGTTTATCTGATCGACGAAGTGCATATGCTGTCTCGCCACAGTTTTAACGCGCTGCTCAAAACGCTTGAAGAGCCGCCGTCGCACGTCAAATTCCTGCTGGCGACAACCGATCCGCAGAAGCTGCCGGTGACCATTCTGTCCCGCTGCCTGCAGTTCCATCTTAAGGCGCTGGATGTCGACCAGATCCGCCATCAGCTTGAACACATTCTTAACGAAGAGCAGATAGCCCACGAGCCGCGCGCACTGCAACTGCTTTCCCGTGCGGCCGATGGCAGTCTGCGTGACGCGCTGAGTCTGACGGATCAGGCGATAGCCAGCGGTGACGGCCAGGTTTCCACCCTGGCGGTGAGCGCGATGCTCGGCACGCTGGATGACGATCAGGCGCTGTCGCTGGTGGAGGCGGTAATCGCTGCCGACGGTGAACGGGTGATGACGCTGGTCAACGAGGCCGCAGCGCGAGGAATCGAATGGGAAGCACTGCTGGTCGAAATGCTTGGTCTGCTGCACCGTATTGCGTTGGTCCAGTTGTCTCCTGCCGCACTCGGCGGCGACATGGCGACGATCGAAGTGCGCATGCGTGAACTGGCGCGCACCGTGCCGCCAGCGGACGTTCAGCTTTATTACCAGACGTTGTTGATTGGCCGTAAAGAATTGCCGTACGCGCCAGACAGACGCATGGGCGTTGAAATGACCTTACTGCGGGCGCTGGCGTTTCATCCGCGTATGCCGCTACCAGAACCCGAGGTTCCGCGACAATCATTTGCCCCTGTCGCGCCAACGGCGGTAATGACGCCGACCCAGGTGCCGCAGCAGTCTGCACCCGCGCAACCGGCCCCGGCAGCACCGCTACCGGAATCCACCAGTCAGGTGCTGGCGGCGCGCAACCAACTGCAACGTGCGCAGGGAGCAACCAAAGCAAAAAAGAGTGAACCGGCAGCCGCACCCCGCGCGCGGCCGGTGAATAACGCTGCGCTGGAAAGACTGGCTTCGGTATCAGAACGCGTACAGGCTCGTCCTGCACCGTCTGCGCTCGAGCAGGCGCCGGCGAAGAAAGAGGCCTATCGCTGGAAGGCGACCACGCCGGTTGCTGAAGTGAAAGAGGTGGTGGCGACACCAAAGGCGCTGAAAAAAGCGCTGGAGCATGAGAAAACACCGGAACTGGCAGCTAAGCTTGCCGCAGAAGCGATTGAACGCGATCCGTGGGCGGCACAGGTCAGCCAGCTTTCGCTGCCAAAACTGGTTGAGCAGGTCGCGCTCAACGCCTGGAAAGAAGAGAACGATAATGCGGTCTGTCTGCATTTGCGTTCCAGCCAGCGTCACCTGAATTCCAGCGGTGCGCAGCAAAAGCTGGCGGAAGCACTGAGTCAGCTTGCGGGATCAACGGTTGAACTGACCATCGTAGAAGATGATAATCCGGCGGTGCGAACGCCGCTGGAGTGGCGTCAGGCGATTTATGAAGAGAAACTTGCGCAGGCGCGTGAGTCGATAGTTGCGGATAACAACATCCAGACCCTGCGTCGGTTCTTCGATGCGGATCTGGATGAAGAGAGTATCCGCCCCATTTGATCGTAAGCGACGCTTATGGTTGTCATCCCTTAACGTGATTGAGAGAGAAGCCTATGTTTGGTAAAGGCGGTCTGGGTAACCTGATGAAGCAGGCCCAGCAGATGCAGGAAAAAATGCAGCAGATGCAGGAAGAAATCGCGAAGCTGGAAGTGACCGGTGAATCCGGTGCGGGTCTGGTGAAAGTGACCATCAACGGCGCGCATAACTGCCGTCGCGTGGAGATCGACCCAAGCCTGCTCGAAGATGACAAAGAGATGCTGGAAGATCTGGTTGCTGCTGCGTTTAACGATGCTGCCCGTCGCATTGAAGAGACCCAGAAAGAAAAAATGGCCTCTGTCTCCTCCGGTATGCAACTGCCGCCAGGCTTTAAGATGCCGTTCTGATGCAAACCAGCCCGCTGTTAACTCAGCTTATGGAAGCACTGCGCTGCCTGCCGGGCGTTGGCCCGAAGTCGGCGCAGCGCATGGCGTTTACGCTGCTTCAGCGTGACCGCAGCGGCGGGATGCGTCTGGCGCAAGCGCTCACCCGGGCGATGTCGGAAATCGGTCACTGCGCCGATTGCCGCACCTTCACCGAGCAAGAGGTTTGCAATATCTGTTCAAATCCGCGTCGTCAGGAAAACGGCCAGATTTGCGTGGTCGAGAGTCCTGCGGATATCTATGCGATTGAACAGACCGGGCAGTTTTCCGGGCGCTACTTCGTGCTGATGGGGCATTTGTCGCCGCTCGACGGCATCGGGCCGGATGATATCGGTCTCGACAGACTTGAGCAGCGCCTGTCCTGCGAGCAACTCAGTGAAGTGATCCTCGCGACCAACCCGACGGTCGAAGGGGAAGCCACGGCGAACTACATTGCTGAACTCTGCGCGCAATATGGCGTTGACGCCAGCCGTATCGCGCACGGCGTGCCGGTCGGCGGTGAACTGGAGATGGTGGACGGCACCACGCTGTCGCATTCTCTGGCAGGACGCCACAAGATTAAATTCTGAACAAACGGAGGCTGTGCTCGCGGCCTCCGCTTGAAATCCCCCCCGGTTGTCCCCATTTCACCCTCAACGTGTTTTTACCATTGAAAATGGCATTGTTGAGGTAGATCTACATGAAAGGACAAGAAACTCGTGGTTTTCAGTCAGAAGTAAAACAGCTTCTGCATCTGATGATCCATTCTCTGTATTCCAATAAAGAAATCTTCCTGCGTGAGCTTATCTCTAACGCCTCCGATG
>NZ_JBFWLF010000335.1:0-4535 GCF_050252275.1 Citrobacter sp.
CGCCGTTACCGCCGCTGGTAAAGAATCCCACGCCAACCAGTTTTGGGATAAATGCGATTCGCTCTGCGGCATAAGCGTTGAGAGTGAACGCCGCCAGGCTAAGGGTACTGATTACGGCAATTTTTTTAATGCTCTGAATAGTCATGTACTTTTCCTTTATGGCAATGGGTTTTAGGCCTGCCGGATAGCGCGACGACGCGCCAGCCAGTCTTTGATTTGCTGACGATGCAGGCTGACAGAACGACCTACGACAACGACAATGAGCAATGCGCCGGAGAGGGCGCTGGATACCTGATTGGGCACGCCAGCCATCTGCAATCCCTGCTGCAGATAGCCCACCAACAGCGCGGCGATGGCGGTACCGAGAATTGACCCGGAGCCGCCGTAGATATTGGCGCCGCCCAGGACGACCGCTGTAATAGCTGGCATCAGGAAAGAGGCACCCAGATCGGAACGTGCAGAGCCGAAGTAAGAGACCAGCAGCACCGCCGCGACCGCCGACGCAAAGCCGGTCATCGCGTACAGCGCGTACAGCGTCCGGTTCACCGGGATAGCGCTATACAGCGCCACGCGGGGGCTCTGCCCAATCAGGAAGACATTGCGTCCGGCGTGGGTCCGGTGCATCAGCAACCAGAAAAAGATCACGCTGACGAGAAAGAAGATCAGGGGGACGGGCAGACCCAGCACATCGAGATTGGCAAAATCGGTGAAGCCCTGCGGGAAGCCGCCGATACCTTCATAACCGGTCGCTCCCGCCATCCCCGACAACAGCAGTGCGCTGCCGCCGAACAGGTATAACGTTCCCAGGGTGATGACCAGCGGGTTCACACCGGTGTAGATAATCAGTCCGGCGTTGATCAGTCCGCACAGCGTGCCCAGCGCGAGCGTCAGAAGAATGGCCAGCGGCAGCGGTACGCCGCCCTGGAACATCACGCCCAGCGCGATGGCGCACAACCCCATCGTCGAGCCAAAGGAGATGTCGATCCCGCCGCTGACGATCACCATGGTTAAAGGCAGGGCGACAATGCCAATGCAGATAAAGTCGCTGGTGCTGAACAGCAGGACGTTCAGATCCAACAGGCGTGGGTTCAGGGCGCCGAATCCCAGAATTTCAATCACCAGTAGCGCGGCGAGCGCCAGTTCCCAGCCGTAACGATGTAAACGAGTCATCAGGCAACCTCACGTTTTTTGGCAGTGCGCACAGAGTCGGTGTTTTTTGCCGACGGACGCGGTTGGGGCGGCGGCGTGAAGCGGGCATATTTTTGCCGACGGATATTGCGTTCCAGCGCGCAGCGCAACCGGCCGTCAAATACCAGCACCGCCAGCAGGACCAGACCGGCAATAAAGTCATTCCACCACGCCGGAATGCGCAGCAGGACCAGTACGCTGTCGATTTGCGTAAGGAAATAGGCACCGAGCACGGCACCAATGATCGTCCCGGAACCGCCCAGCAGGCTGATGCCCCCCAGCACGCAGGCGGCAATGGCTTTCATTTCCAGCCCGGTTCCCGTCTGATTCGGGATAAAGCCAATCTGTGAGGCAAAGACGATCCCGGCCAGCGCTGCCATGCAGCCATTGAGCGAAAAGGCCAGAATCCGAATGGCTTCGGTACGCACGCCCAGTTGCCGCGCGCCCTGTAAATTATCCCCGGTGGCATAAAAACAGCGACCAAAAGCGGTTTTTGCCAGCAGCCAGGCCATCAGCAACATCAGCAGCAGGGTCAGCCAGCCAATGGCGGAGATACCGAGGAAAACCGGGGCGGAGAGTTGCTTGAGTTGTGCCGGTAATCCTTCAATCCATTTACCGCCCGTCCACAGCAGCATGACGCCGCGATACAAGCCAAGCGTGCCCAGCGTGGCGACAATCGCCGGGATCTTCAGCCAGGCGACCAGCACGCCGTTGATAAACCCTGCCAGCAGTCCCAGCAGCAGCGTCGCCAGGCAGGCCACCGGCAAGGGATACCCCGCGTTCAGCAACAGCCCCAGCAGTACCGCGCACATCCCGGTGATCGATCCGACCGACACGTCGATGTTGCGGGTCAGCATCACCAGCGTGGCGCCCATCGCCAGCAGCATGAGGATTTGGGCGCTGCTGAAAATCATTGTCAGCGTCTGAACGCTGAGGTACTGGCTGTCCAGCATCCCTGGCAGCACGAACAGCAGCAGCACGGCTAACAGGGCGGTGGCCTCGCGGTTATTCTGGATAAATTTCAGCATGGCGCCTCCCCGGAATGTGGTGTAACCCCTGACGTGCGGTCGCCAAACGCCACGTGCATGATGGTGTCGACATTAATCTCGTCGCCCTGCAGGGCATCGTTGCCCGTTTCCCCTTGATGCATGACGTAAACGCGATCGGCCATCTGTTCTATCTCCTCCAGATCAGATGAGATGAACAGCACCGCGACGTTCTGAGCCGCGATACTGCGGAGCAACTGATAGATGTCGTTACGCGCCGAGACGTCCACACCACGCGTTGGTTCATCTACAATCAGCACCTGCGGCGAGGCTTCAAGGCATTTGGCGATCAGGATTTTTTGCTGATTACCGCCAGAAAGCGTGCGGGCAGGCTGTTCAGGATCGTTAAGCTTGATATTAAGCGCGCGGCGATAGCGTTCGAGCGTGGCGCTGTCTTTGGCCGGATTAGCCCAGAAACCGCTGTGGTTGTGGGTTAATGCGCAAACATTCCACGCCAGCGAGGCATCCAGATTCAGCCCTGACGATTGCCGGTCCTCCGGCAAATACACCAGACCGTGCTGTAGACGTTCGCGGGTGGAAAGTGAGGAGATATCCTTGCCGCCGAGTACGATGCTTCCGGCCCGTAGCGGTCGTAGCCCGTAAAGCGTTTCGGCAAGTTCGGTACGTCCGGCACCGACCAGACCGGCCAGACCTAAAATTTCCCCGGCGCGAACCTCGAAACTGACGTTCATAAACCCTTCGCCAGTCACATTCTCAAGACTCAACACCGGCGTGCCCGCCTCGTGCTGCGGACGGTTGCCGGGCAATTCCAGCCACAGTTTTTGCGTCGCGCTCAGCGCGTTGGTGCGTGAGGCAGGCGTGATGGCCTGGATAATCTCGTCCGTGGTTAGATCCGCTGTTTTTCCGGATAGCGCAATGATGCCGTCCCGCATCACGCTAATGTAATCCGCTATCTGGCGTATCTCTGGCAGCTTGTGGGAGATAAAGACGATCCCTACGCCAGTGCTCAGCAATTCACGCAGGCGGCTGAATAAACGATCGGTTTCCGCAGGCGTCAGTGAGGCGGTGGGTTCATCGAGGATCAAAATTCGTGAATCGCGCATCAGTCCGCGCATGATTTCGACCATTTGCCGGTCGGCCACATCCAGTGAACCCGCCGGGCTGTTGATATCAAACTGGCAACCCAGCGCGGTCAGCATCGCCGCCATTTTTTGCGCCGAGCTCTGGTGTTTGGGCAGACCAAAGAGAATATTCTCCTTTACCGTCAGGCTGGGGAAGAGCAGCGGCTCTTGCGGGACAAGGTAGATGCCTAACTGATGCGCCAGAATGGGCGTCAGTTTTGTACAGCGGGCTCCCTCAATCTCAATGATTCCGCTATCCGCAGGAGTAATGCCGGCGATGATTTTCATCAGCGTGGATTTCCCGGCGCCATTCCCGCCCAGGAGCGCATGGACTTTGCCTTTGCGTAAGACAAAATCAATCCCTTTCAGGACGTTGACGCCGGAATACTGCTTGCAGACAGACTGCGCGCTGAGTAGTGGGGCGATCTTTTCTTGACTCATTTGCATGCCACCTCCGTTCGGCCTGGGTAGAATCAGGTTGAACAAATGTATTGTGCGATTCGAATTGTTCATAACCTTATGACCTAACTGCTCATAAAACCGACGAATAGATCACGTTTCATGCTAAAATGATCGTCAATATTAAATTTGTTCAAACGAAAGCCACTGAAATGTGGGTTTAATCACAGTTATTAACGACCAATGAATGAACAATTGTGTTCAGGAATTCGATATGTTCAAAGTGAAGACAGAATGATGACTATTAATGACCCGATGATTTCCGAGCAAGGGATGTGTGAAGAAGAGCTGGTGGCACGTATTGCGTGGTTCTATTACCACGACGGTATGACGCAAAGCGACATCAGCAACAGACTGGGGTTGACGCGGCTTAAGGTGTCGCGCCTGCTGGAAAAGGGGCATCAGTCCGGGATTATTCGCGTACAGATTAATTCTCGCTTTGAAGGCTGTCTGGAATATGAAACCGAATTACGTCGTCGCTTTGACCTGAATAATGTGCGGGTCATCCCGGGACTTCCCGGCGCGGATGCATGTGTTCGCCTGGGGATCGGCGCTGCGCATATGTTGATGGAGTCACTCCAGCCACAGCAGATTCTGGCGGCGGGCTTCGGCGAAGCGACCATGAATACCTTAAAACGGCTCTGTGGGTTTATTTCTGCTCAGCAAATTCGCCTGGTGACGCTGTCGGGTGGCGTGGGGCCTTACATGACCGGGATTGGACAACTCAACGCGGCCTGTCCGGTCAGTATTATTCCGGCGC
>NZ_JBFWLF010000336.1:0-4495 GCF_050252275.1 Citrobacter sp.
GGTGCGTTTTACCACTTCAAAAGGCGAGATTTTTGCCATCCCGGCTACCGCCACGACCACGCCGGAGACCGGGGAGATCGTACGGCCCAGGTTGGATGCCTGTAGCATCGGAATCGACAGATACGCCGGGTTGATACCCGATGATTGTGCCAGCTTAGGAATCATTTCCACGAAAGCGTAGAACGGCGCGTTACCGGAACCGGTGGTCATCGCTGCCAGCATGGTCAGAATCACCAGTACCAGCATCAAAATGATGCTCGCTGAGCCAAACGAAGTGGCGATGGAGATCAGACTCTGGATGAAGCCAATCGTGCTCAGACCCTGTGCGAAAACACCCGCCGCAACTAACAGCATCACCACGTTCGCAAACGCATCGGCCATACCGCGATACGCCACTTCCAGACCTGAATACACTTTCTGGGTGTTGAAACCCCGGACGAACTCCAGCACTGCCGCAATAAGCATACAGAGCACCAGAATCGTAATGATGTGCAATTGCGGTCCCCACTTACCATCAAAAATCAGCACTCCGATAATCGGCGTAAATGGCAGAATGGCGTAGAACGCCGGTGCCGTGGTGGTGATTTCATTTACGTCCAGCATTTCGTGGGCCGCGTTCTCTTTTTTATCCAGATAACGTTGCCAGAAATAGTGGGCTATCGCCATCCCGATGATTGCCGCAATGGAGATCGGCAGTGTGGTTTTAAAGGCAAAATCGATCAGTGGCATTTCGGCTGCTTTGGCAGCCAGCACGACGTCACCGGAGGTAGGGGAAAGGATAATTGCGGCAGGCGAGGCACAAATGGCCGCCGCGGCACCGCGGCTGATGCCTACGTTGACCATGATCGGGAAAAGCGTCGCCATCAACAATACGCCGAGTCCGGTAGCGGATGACACCGCCAGGGACATCAGACAGGCAACAAAATAGGCGGCAATCATCAACAAATAAGGTGAATTAATGTACTGCAAAGGCTTCGACGCCAGTTTCACGACCATATCGTTCGCGCCGATGTGGGTCATGTAAGCGGCAAATCCGCAGAGCATCATGATCATCATGCCAAGGTCGCCACCACGGCTCATCAGCAGGATCTTGATGTATTCAACGATATCCGTCGCGGAATAACCCGTCGTGGTCTCGCTGGAAGGCAGCACTTTATGGCCCATCAGGGCGCTGATAATCAGCAGCACCAGACCGCCAACAAAGAGCACGCCGGTTGCCGAATACCCTTTAATGATGTAGCGCGCTACACCCACAATAACCACAACTCCAATAAGGAGTTCGATAAATGTCAACATTGTTTCCCCTGTCGCGTAGACACCCAGAAGTGAAATTAAGATAATACCAATAAGTTGGTGTAAAAATGTGCCGAATAAGTGTTTGCTACTTGCTGATTAAAATCAATAAACAGAACGATTAGTCGTCGGTCAGCGCCTATTTTTTTTCGTTGCCGTGATGAAGGTGAAATATTTTATTTTCCAGTCTCCAGGAAAATTCCTTGTTGTTTCATTTTTGTTTTGTTTATGCGGCATTGATGTTAATGAATGACGGCGAAAGAGTGCTTTCAACGTAACAGAGTGAAAAGCATACAATATCTGACTGATAATCCAGCGATAAATAATACTGCAAAAGATAGGGTTTAATTACGGCATTCAAAATCTTAGAACAATCTGATTCAGGTCTGCATTGCCGCTGTTAAGGTTTCATTCAAGTTATTTTTGGTATAATCAAGACTGAACTTAAGAATGGTAATAAACGTTGTGAGTACAGCTAAAAAATATTTTCTCCTTTTTTCATTTCTTTTTATTCAGTTAGCGATGCTGCCGCGTGCAGTGGCAGAAGAAAAAGGGTGGTTTAATACCTTTACAGACAATGTTGCCGAAACCTGGCAGCAACCTGAGCACTATGATTTATATATTCCCGCGATAACCTGGCATGCGCGTTTTGCCTATGACAAAGAAAAAACCGATCGTTATAACGAGCGTCCATGGGGCGGTGGTTTTGGCCAGTCGCGCTGGGATGAAAAGGGAAACTGGCACGGCCTTTATATCATGGCTTTCAAAGATTCATGGAATAAATGGGAGCCGATCGGTGGTTATGGCTGGGAGAGCACCTGGCGACCTCTGCCGGATGACAATTTCCACCTGGGGTT
The DNA here is from genome assembly GCF_050252275.1 of Citrobacter sp. NCBI lineage: Bacteria > Pseudomonadati > Pseudomonadota > Gammaproteobacteria > Enterobacterales > Enterobacteriaceae > Citrobacter > Citrobacter sp. Next base: position 2,151 of record NZ_JBFWLF010000336.1, read on the forward strand.
AGGTTTTACCGCCGGTGTGACGGCGCGTGATAACTGGAACTACATTCCTCTTCCTGTCCTGCTGCCGCTGGCTTCCATCGGTTACGGTCCGGCAACGTTTCAGATGACCTATATCCCCGGTACTTATAACAACGGTAACGTATACTTTGCGTGGATGCGTTTTCAGTTCTGAACCAATTAATGGCAATAAACTTCATATAAAACAAAGTGATATAAGCTTATGTCAAAAAATAACGCGACATTTATCACTTTTTGCCAAAGTTCGACTGGACAAAGTGAACCACAATTGGTGTACTGGTACCCGACACAGCATTTGTGTCTATTTTTCATGTAAAGGTAATTTTGATGTCTAAGATTAAAGGTAACGTTAAGTGGTTTAATGAGTCCAAAGGATTCGGTTTCATTACTCCGGAAGATGGCAGCAAAGACGTGTTCGTACACTTCTCTGCAATCCAGACCAATGGTTTTAAAACTCTGGCTGAAGGTCAGCGTGTAGAGTTCGAAATCACTAACGGTGCCAAAGGCCCTTCTGCTGCAAACGTAACTGCTCTGTAAGCTTACGTCAGCAAGATTTCAAAACCCGCTTATTAGCGGGTTTTTTTTGGTCTTTAGTGCGCGCTGGAGGCGGAAAATAGCCAGAATGCTAACGCCGTCATCGCAAATGATCCCAACAGGTTGACCAACACATTCAGCATTGCCCAGCCCACTCGACCTTCCTGCAGCAAAAAGACCACTTCCGCCGAAAAGGTAGAAAAGGTTGTCAGGCCGCCACAAAAGCCGGTTGTGATCAAGACTTTCCATACGGGATCGATATTAGTCATTCGACTAAACCATGCCAGTCCCACACCAATGATGAATGCACCCAGTAAATTTGCGGTCAGGGTTCCTATCGGAATCGCCTGATGCATGGGGTTAAACCGCATACTGAGCATCCATCTCGCTACACTTCCTGTGCCACCGCCAATAAAAACCGCTAAAAGAAGTTGTAACACTGCATAATCCTGCTTTTGGTTGGTATATAAGATAAGTGTAACGCTGAATAATCATCGTTGGCGAGCCTGATAAACCTGACCGGAGGAATTATGCTAGTTGCTGCAGGGCAATTTGCCGTCAGTCCTGTGTGGGAAAAAAACGCAGAAACCTGCGTCATACTCATGTCGCAGGCGGCGGGAAACGGCGCGTCATTGCTGGTTCTGCCTGAGGCATTACTGGCGCGAGACGATACGGATCCCGATCTGTCGGTGAAATCCGCCCAGTCTCTCGAGGGGAAATTCCTGCAACAACTGTTGCGGGAAAGCGCGTCGAATACGATGACCACTATTCTCACTGTTCATGTTCCTTCGCGTCCCGGTCGTGCGGTAAACACGCTGGTGGCGCTGCGTGGGGGGAAAATTGTGGCAAGCTACGCCAAGCTACACCTCTATGATGCTTTCTCCATTCAGGAGTCCCGCAATGTTGATGCGGGTAACGTAATCGCACCGCTGCTTGACGTGGATGGACTCAGAGTGGGGCTGATGACCTGCTACGATCTGCGTTTTCCCGAGCTGTCGATGGCGCTTGCGTTGCAGGGCGCTGAAGTGCTGGTGCTACCGGCGGCATGGGTCAGAGGGGCGCTGAAGGAACATCACTGGTCGACACTACTGGCTGCCCGCGCGCTCGATACCACCTGCTATATGATTGCCGCAGGGGAGTGTGGTAACAAAAATATCGGGCAGAGTCGTATTATCGATCCCCTTGGGGTGACGATTGCGGCTGCTGCAGACGTCCCGACGCTTATCATGGCCGAGATCACCGCTGAGCGAATTCGCCAGGTGCGGGCGCAATTACCGGTATTACGCAACCGCAGATTTGTGCCACCGCAATTATTATGACGTTTTTTTAAACACTGCTTGATTCACCTTGTTACAGATTGCTATTGTGTGCGCGCGTCAAATGACCGTTAATATTCTCAGGTTACTAAGGGCGCGCTACGCTGCCTGTTTTAAGTTAAGAAGGTATCTATGGGTGAGATTAGTATTACCAAATTGCTGGTGGTGGCCGCACTGGTCGTTCTGCTGTTTGGTACCAAGAAGTTACGTACACTGGGTGGAGACCTGGGCACGGCAATTAAGGGTTTCAAGAAAGCGATGAATGATGAAGATGCGGGCGCGAAAAAAGACGCAGACGGCAGCATTCAGGCTGAGAAACTCTCTCATAAAGAGTAATACCCGGAGCTAAACGCCTGTCCGTTTTACCCTGATGAGAAAAAACCCGCGATTAAGCGGGTTTTTTTATAGGCGAAATGTAAGTATTTATTTCGAAATTACTTCACTTCCATCCCTTTCGCCTGCAGGTCAGCATGGTAA
>NZ_JBFWLF010000337.1:0-4484 GCF_050252275.1 Citrobacter sp.
GTGCATCGCCCAGCAACATGCCGCGAAGGTTTTTAATGCCGATAAAACCTACTTTGTGTTAAACGGAACCTCTTCGTCTAACAAAGTGGTGCTGAACGCACTGCTGACTCCGGGCGATCTGGTGCTCTTCGACCGTAACAACCACAAGTCAAACCACCACGGCGCGTTATTGCAGGCGGGCGCAACGCCGGTCTATCTGGAAACCGCACGTAACCCGTACGGCTTTATCGGCGGGATCGATGCCCACTGCTTTGAAGAGAGCTACCTGCGCGAACTGGTCAGCGAAGTGGCACCGCAACGGGCTCGTGACGCACGTCCATTCCGTCTTGCCGTTATCCAGTTGGGCACCTACGACGGCACGATTTATAACGCCCGTCAGGTGGTGGATAAAATTGGTCACCTTTGCGATTACATTCTGTTCGACTCCGCCTGGGTGGGCTATGAGCAGTTTATCCCGATGATGGCGGATTGTTCTCCGCTGCTGCTGGAACTGAACGAAAACGATCCGGGTATTCTGGTAACGCAGTCCGTTCACAAACAGCAAGCGGGCTTCTCCCAGACTTCGCAAATTCACAAAAAAGACAGCCATATCAAAGGTCAGCCGCGCTATGTGCCGCATAAACGCATGAATAACGCGTTCATGATGCACGCCTCCACCAGCCCGTTCTATCCACTGTTTGCCGCACTGGATATTAACGCCAAAATGCACGAAGGCGTCAGTGGCCGCAACATGTGGATGGACTGTGTCGCCAACGGTATCGACGCCCGTAAGCTGATCCTTGATAACTGCCATCATATCCGTCCCTTTGTTCCGGAACTGGTTGATGGCAAACCGTGGCAGTCTTATCCGACTGCGGAAATCGCCAACGATCTGCGCTTTTTCCACTTCGTCCCTGGCGAACACTGGCATGCGTTTGAAGGTTACGCCGAGCATCAATACTTTGTTGACCCTTGCAAACTGTTGTTGACCACTCCGGGTATCAACGCACGCAATGGCGAGTACGACACCTTCGGCGTCCCGGCGACTATTCTTGCCAACTTCCTGCGTGAAAACGGCGTGGTCCCGGAAAAATGCGACCTCAACTCGATCCTGTTCCTGCTGACCCCGGCGGAAGACATGGCGAAACTGCAACAACTCGTCGCCCTGCTGGTGCGTTTCGAGCGCCTGCTGGAATCTGACGCACCGCTGGCGGACGTTCTGCCGTCTATCTACAAACAGCACGAAGCGCGTTATGCCGGTTACACCCTGCGCCAGTTGTGTCAGGAGATGCACGACCTGTATGCGCGTCACAACGTGAAACAACTGCAAAAAGAGATGTTCCGCAAGTCCCATTTCCCGCGCGTCAGCATGAACCCACAAGATGCCAACTACGCCTATCTGCGTGGTGAGGTGGATCTGGTGCCGCTGCCTGAGGCCGAAGGCCGTATTGCCGCTGAAGGCGCGCTCCCTTACCCGCCGGGTGTGCTGTGCGTGGTTCCTGGGGAAGTCTGGGGCGGTGCGGTACTGCGTTACTTCAGCGCACTGGAAGAAGGGATCAACCTGCTGCCCGGTTTCGCGCCGGAACTTCAGGGTGTGTACATCAACGAGTGCGATGGTCGCAAACAGGTGTGGTGCTACGTGATTAAACCGCGTGAAGCACAGAACAGCCTGTTGAAAGGAGAAGTATTATGAGTAAAGCCAAATCCAATAAAATGGGCGTGATGCAGCTCACCATCCTGACCATGGTCAATATGATGGGCTCCGGGATCATCATGCTGCCGACCAAACTGGCTGAAGTCGGCACCATTTCAATTATTTCCTGGCTGGTGACAGCCGTCGGGTCTATGGCGCTGGCCTGGGCGTTCGCCAAGTGCGGAATGTTCAGCCGTAAAGCCGGCGGGATGGGGGGCTACGCAGAATATGCGTTTGGTAAATCCGGTAACTTTATGGCGAACTACACCTATGGGGTATCGCTGTTGATTGCCAACGTCGCCATTGCCATCTCCGCCGTGGGTTACGGTACCGAACTTTTCGGCGCCACCCTCTCCCCGGTGCAAATCGGTCTCGCCACCATCGGTGTACTGTGGATCTGTACGGTCGCGAACTTTGGCGGTGCGCGCATTACCGGGCAGATCAGCAGTATCACTGTCTGGGGAGTGATCATTCCGGTGGTCGGCCTGTGCATCATCGGCTGGTTCTGGTTCAGCCCAACGCTGTATGCCAACTCGTGGAACCCACATCATGTACCGTTCTTTACCGCCGTCGGTTCATCTATCGCGATGACGCTGTGGGCGTTCCTTGGTCTGGAATCAGCCTGTGCGAACGCGGAAGTGGTGGAAAACCCGGAGAAGAACGTACCGATTGCCGTACTGGGCGGGACGCTGGGCGCGGCGGTGATCTACATCGTCTCTACCAACGTGATTGCCGGGATTGTGCCTAACATGGATCTGGCTAACTCCACCGCACCGTTTGGTCTGGCGTTCGCGCAGATGTTCACACCGGAAGTGGGTAAAGTGATCATGGCGCTGATGATCATGTCCTGCTGTGGTTCATTGCTGGGCTGGCAGTTCACCATTGCGCAGGTCTTTAAATCCTCTGCCGATGAAGGCTATTTCCCGAAAATCTTTTCTCGCGTGACCAAAGTCGATGCGCCGGTTCAGGGGATGCTGACGATTGTTATCATCCAGAGTGGCTTATCGCTGATGACCATCAGCCCATCGCTGAACAGCCAGTTTAACGTGCTGGTCAACCTGGCCGTGGTGACGAATATCATTCCGTATATTCTGTCGATGGCCGCACTGGTGATCATCCAGAGAGTGGCGAACGTTCCGCCGTCAAAGGCGAAGATGGCAAACTTTGTCGCCTTCATCGGTGCGATGTACAGCTTCTATGCGCTCTACTCGTCAGGTGAAGAAGCGATGTTGTATGGTTCCATCGTGACCTTCCTCGGCTGGACGCTGTACGGCCTGGTATCACCACGCTTTGAACTGAAGAATAAGCACGGTTAAGGCTAGCCAAACAAAAAAGGAGCCTTTCGGCTCCTTTTTTAATTCAGTGGTACAACTCAGGCGTTTTTCAGCACTTCGCTGACGATTTCGACCGCTTCTTTCTCGATCTGCTTGCGATGTTCTTCGCCAAGGAAGCTCTCGCAATAGATCTTGTACGCATCTTCCGTACCCGAAGGGCGTGCCGCGAACCAACCGTTGTCGGTCATGACTTTCAGACCGCCAATCGACGCACCGTTACCGGGAGCCGCCGTCAGACGTGCTGTGATCGGGTCACCGGCCAGCGTACTGGCGCTGACCATCTCCGGAGACAGTTTAGACAGCGCCGCTTTCTGTGCCGATGTTGCGCCAGCCTGCAGACGGTTGTAGCTCGGCGCACCAAAACGGGCGGCAAGCTCGTTGTAGTGCTCCTGCGGGTTCTTCCCGGTGACGGCAGTAATTTCTGCTGCCAGCAGACACATGATGATCCCGTCTTTATCAGTAGACCACGGCGTACCGTCGAAACGCAGGAAGGATGCCCCCGCGCTCTCTTCGCCGCCAAAGCCGAAGCTGCCGTCAAACAGACCATCAACAAACCATTTAAAGCCAACCGGAACTTCAACCAGTTTACGCCCCAGATCGTTAACCACGCGGTCAATCATTGCCGACGAAACCAGCGTCTTACCGACAGCCACGTCTTTGCCCCACTGCGGACGATGCTGGAACAGGTAGTTGATAGCCACCGCCAGGTAGTGGTTTGGATTCATCAGCCCCGCCGGAGTGACGATACCGTGACGGTCATAATCCGGATCGTTAGCGAACGCCAGGTCGAACTTATCGCGCAGCGCCAGCAAACCGGCCATGGCACATTCAGACGAGCAGTCCATACGGATTGCGCCATCTTTATCGAGATGCATAAAGCGGAAAGTCTGATCAACCTGATCGTTTACGATGGTCAGATTCAGTTTGTAATGCTCTGCGATACGCTTCCAGTATTCAATACCGGAGCCGCCCAGCGGATCCACACCCAGCGTCAGACCGGCTTTCTGAATCGCCGCCATATCGACGATATCAGCCAGCCCCTCAACGAACGGCTGTACCAGGTCCTGCTCTTTGACATGACCGGACGCCAGCGCCGCATCCAGAGAAATGCGCTTCACGCCTTTCAGATCGTCAGCCAGCAGCGCATTCGCCCGATCTTCCACCACTTTCGTGACGTTGGTATCTGCCGGGCCACCATTAGGCGGGTTGTATTTAATGCCACCATCTTCTGGCGGGTTGTGGGACGGGGTAATCACAATACCGTCAGCCAGCGGACCGCCTTTTTTGTTGTGAACCAGAATGGCATTTGACACAGCGGGTGTTGGGGTAAAACCGTTGTTCTCCTGAACAATCACATCAACACCGTTCGCGGCGAGCACTTCCAGCACGGAGATAAACGCCGGTTCAGACAGTGCATGGGTATCTTTCCCCACGTAGCATGGACCCGTAATACCATTTTTTGCACGTTCTTCCGCGAT
>NZ_JBFWLF010000338.1:0-4472 GCF_050252275.1 Citrobacter sp.
ACCTCAATGCGCCAGCGTTCCAGTAGGGTATGCGCGTTGTTCAATTGCTCACCCGAGAACAGCACGGCAAACTCCTCACCGCCATAGCGATAGACAGAAACGGCGGCGGGTTGCATGATCTGAATCCCTTCGCGCGCGACGTTACGCAGGACGATGTCGCCATTCAAATGTCCCCAGGTATCATTGATGGATTTAAAGTTATCAATATCCACCAGTGCCAGGACGAACGGTTGGTGATCGTTCATCAGCGCGGCGATATCGCTGTCAAAAGCACGGCGGTTTTTACAACCGGTCAGGGCATCAATGGTCGCCTGTCGAACGTAAGCCAGTTCGCGCTCCTTATTGGACTCGATAGCTTTGCTCAGCATTGCTTCAAGGCGCGGCGCGCGTTTCACATCGCCGGTCTTGATTGCGTTGATGATATTCATCAGCACCGTGCGTGAAGCGTGGCGTAGATAGAGACCAAACAGCGCAATGATGATCGCCGCAAGGGCAAATCCCCAGACGACAATGTTGGTCTCATGACGTGTCAGATCGACGAGGGTTGTATCTGAAACCCGATAAATCACAAACCAGTCCGGGTTGGTGAACGAATAGTAGTAGTACCAGTCCTGAGTGTCCGGGTCGTACAGATTTCCTTCACCGCTGGTCATCCGGCTCATGGTTTTTTTACTGACATACTGTTTAAACAGCGCGCCTGTATCTGGATGCAGTACCACTTTTCCATCACGGTCGACCACATAGAACTCGCCCTGCACAGGAGCCACCATCTGGCGCAATGCGTAACCCATTGACGTCAGATCAAGATGAAACGCAATCGTACCTTTCATTTTCCCTTCGGGAGAGATGACCGGTTTGTAGATCGTCACCGTAGGGTGGTGCGTAAAATAGTCAATGTAGGGGGCGGTATAGTTGCTAAACGTACTGGCTTCAACCTGATCCATAAACCAGGGACGCGATTTCACGTCGAATGTTTTGCTGCGTTCGGTATTTAGCACCTGGGGCGCGCGCAGGTAATGGCCTTCTATATCTACCAATGAGATCGAGGAGACTGACGGCATCAGCGTCTGCAATTGCATGATGGTTTTCAGACCCTGTTCCGGGTCAAGGTTAACCGTGTCGTTCAGGTGGTCATTACGAGAAAAGTAGGTCGCCGCCCGACCAAGGATATAATCATTTTCGCGTAGCAAAGACTCGGTATAGTTCACCGCCAGGTTATGGGTGAAATTCCGATTAATGCCATGATAATCTTCAAGAAAATCATTCTTCTGCGTAAAAGTAATGAATAAGGCGATCAACAAAAAGCTGAGTATGATCCCCGTAAAGCTCACCAATATTGGCGTCGTGAATGAAAGTTTTCTGTTATGACGTGCCATTACTGTACTTATCCAGAAAGTGTAAATCCCGAAGAGAAGTGCGAAGTGAAGCCAACAATGTGGCTCTGCATATCAGGAAGAATGTAGGCAATTATAATCTCGCTGATATAAGTCGAGGTGATTTATCTTAAGAAGTGTACACCCCAGTGGCCATTTTTGGCTGAAATTGGTGTTTTATCTCGCTGATTTCGGTGAAGGCAGGGCGAAACGAGGAAGAAGCTCTTCGCCCTGGACAGCGTTAAGGCTGACGGTGATACGTTAAAAAAGTGAGAGGCTAACAACAACCTCTCGTTTTCTCTCTTTCGTCGCGGCTCGTAAAATGGTTACCCGTTTGCAAGACGGTTCATCGCCTTTGCGAAGCGCGCCCCAGATACGCATCCCAGTCTTTCCATACCGGCTGAAGCCCCTGCGCGGCAAGCGCATCGGCGACAGTTTCGGGACGGCGGTTGTCATGTGGCGCGAACTGTTCCAGTTCAGGATGATTGTCCGCATACCCGCCAGGCTGGGTTTTCGAGAACGCGCTGACGTTGTTAATCGCCAGCGGGATCACGTGGTCTCGAAACCAGGGCGACTCCCGCGTCGACAACGACAGCTCAATTTCCGGTGCCAGCAGACGGAACGCGCAAATGGTTTGTACCAGTTGGCGCTCATCCATGATTGAGGCGGGCTCAATACCGCCAGCGCACGGACGCAGGCGCGGGAACGAAATCGAGTAGCGGCTTTGCCAGTAGTGCTGCTGAAGCCACAGCAAATGCTCTGCAACCATATAGCAGTCCACCCGCCAGTTGTCGGAAAGACCAATCAGCGCCCCGAGGCCGATTTTGTCGATACCTGCGCGCCCCAGTCGGTCCGGCGTTTCCAGCCGCCAGAAGAAATCTTGTTTTCTCCCTTTCAGATGGTGCTGCGCGTACATCGCGTCGTGATACGTTTCCTGATAGACCATCACGCCGTCGAGTCCCAGCGTTTTCAGTTCGGCATATTCCGCCTCGGCTAACGGTTGAACTTCCATCTGTAATGACGAAAACTGCTGGCGAATGGTGGGCAAGTGGCGACGGAAATAGTCCATTCCGACCTTTGCCTGATGCTCGCCGGTGACCAGCAGGAGATGTTCGAAACCCAGCTCGCGGATCGCCGCACACTCCCGGATAATGTCCGTTTCATTCAGCGTCTTGCGCTTGATGCGGTTACTCATCGAAAAACCGCAGTAGGTACAGTCGTTAGCGCACAGATTGGAGAGATACAGCGGGACGTAAAAACTCACCGTATTGCCGAAGCGCTGGCGGGTCAGCGTCTGCGCCCGCTGTGCCAGCGGTTCAAGGTATGCGCTCGCGGCAGGTGACAGCAGTGCCATCATATCGTCGCGGCTGGGGTGGGGGGCATTTAGCGCCCGCTCAACGTCAGCGGACGTTTTGCTGTTGATGCGCAGGCGGATGTCGTCCCAGTCGAGTTGCTGCCAGCGGTCGGTGAACGTTTTCATACCGGGATCTCCAGAAAACCGGTCAGTGGGCTGGTGGCCTGCGCCTGACGGCTGCGACTACCCGGTCCTGCCTGACGCGCCAGAAGGCCGGCTTCCACCGCCAGACGGAAAGCGCGGGCCATCATCACCGGATCGTCCGCCACGGCAATCGCCGTATTCACCAGCACGGAGTCCGCGCCCATTTCCAGCGCCTGCGTGGCGTGGCTGGGTACGCCGATTCCGGCATCCACCACGACCGGAACGGTGGACTGCTGGATAATAATCTCCAGCATGGCCCGGGTTTCCAGCCCCTGATTAGAGCCAATCGGCGCGCCGAGCGGCATCACTGCCGCACAGCCCACCTCTTCCAGCCGTTTACACAGCACCGGATCCGCACCGCAGTAAGGCAGCACCACAAATCCTTGTTTTACCAGTGCCTCGGCGGCTTTCAGCGTTTCAATGGGGTCCGGCAGCAACCAGCGCGCATCGGGATGAATTTCCAGCTTCAGCCAATGGGTACCGAGCGCCTCGCGCGCAAGCTGTGCGGCAAAGATTGCCTCTTCTGCCGTTTTCGCCCCGGAGGTGTTGGGTAACAGCGTGACGCCCGCGTCGATAAGAGGAGCCAGGATGGCGTCATTATGCTGGCGCAAATCCACACGCTTCATGGCCAGCGTCACCAGTTGGCTACCGGAGGCGCGGATCGCGTCAATCATTAATGCTGGTGATGCAAACTTACCCGTGCCCGTGAACAGATGCGAATCAAACGTTTTATCTGCAATTCGTAACATTTCAACCCCCTGCGATAACCTGAAAAAGCAGGATCTGGTCGCCTTCCTGCACGATGTGCTGCTCCCACTGCTCGCGGGGCAGGATCTGTTGATTCAGCGCCAGTGCGGCGCCGGGTTTTAACTGATTCAATTGCGTCAGCAGTGTATGCACGGAGAGTCCTTCTGCACACTGCATTGGCTCATCATTGAACTGTATTCGCATGTCGCCCTCCACACACTGGGCACCCGCTGGCGCGGCGTAATGCCAGGCTGCGCCACTGGCTGGTTTTGCCGTCAAACAGGCGCAATTCGCCGCCGGGTATCGCCATACCGCTTAGGAGCTTGATTGCCTCGAGTGCCTGCAGGGTCCCCATCATCCCGACGACGGGGCCGACAACGCCTGCGGTACGGCAATTGCGTTCGGGTTCCGCGTCATCCGGCCATAAGCAGCGATAGCAGCCTTGTGACCAGGGCGGCGTCAACACCATCAACTGGCCGCCAAAACCGACCGCGCTGGCGGTGATCAGCGGGGTATCGAGCGCCACGCAGGCGGCGTTAATTTCCTGACGCGTCGCCATGTTGTCGGTGCAGTCGAGCACGACATCCGCTTGCGCCACTGCATGCCTGAGCGCCTCTCCACTCAGACGCTGCGTCAGCGAGAGCAGTTCGATATCCGGATTGAGTCGCGCCAGCCGCTGCTGTGCAACCTGCGATTTAGCGCGGGCAATGTCATCTGTGGTGAACAGGATCTGCCGCTGCAGGTTGCTGAGATGAACCTCATCGTCGTCAGCCAGCACCAGCGTGCCGACACCGGCTCCTGCCAGATACAGCGCGGCCGGTGAGCCTAATCCGCCCAGCCCGACGATCAGCACA